>NZ_VPBP01000054.1:0-8077 GCF_013418685.1 Acinetobacter sp. YH12129 | reverse complement strand
TCCAGATTTAAATCCAATAGAAAATATGTGGTCACGAGTCAAGGCGATTCGAACTAAGTTTAGAGTTAAAGATATTGATAAATTATTTAAAGATTACTGTAATGATTTATTTGGTATTTAGCTATAAGTGCACGTTCAGCCCAATTAGCCATACTTTCCAAGTACCATGCGTTTTTAAATTGTGCATAGCTATATTGGTATAAATGAAATAATTCGTGAGTGATCGTAGTCCAATAATTTCCAGGAAAGTCTTTTAATTGATTTGAAATAGAAATGCTGATAAAGCAAAGATTATTTTTAAGATTCGTGGCACTTGGCGCTCGAGATGAGTTTTCATAGGCGAGCCCATTTCCTTTTAGTTCGTGTACATATATGGCAATAGCCTTTACATTCTTATATCTTGGGCTTTTTAGAGGATGTCTAAATCCTGCTAGTTTAAAGATATCTCTTGATGCGACTGCTTGGATGGCAATATCTTCGATATAGTCAGGAATTGCATTATTGTTTGTATCGTTCAGATTTTGGATGCGGTCTGTACTTTTCTGTTTATCCGAATAAAAAATATAGAATTCATCTTTTTGATAGACGCGATTGAGTTGCTTTGCGCTTTTTAATTCGAAACTGCGACAAGTATCGCTAGATCCGTATGCTGGAAAAGACATATTTATGAGACATAGACTTAATAGAAGGGTATGAGTTTTCATTCTTATTCAATAAATTATTTGCTTTACATGAAATATAGCAAATAAAAAAAGGCAAAGTAAAAACTTTGCCTTTTTGCACTTGAGATCAGAGGATCTTAGTGGTGGTGACCGCCTGCACCGTGTACGTGACCGTGTTCAAGTTCTTCAGCAGAAGCTTCACGGATTTCAACGATTTCAACTTCGAAAGTTAAATCTTGACCAGCAAGTGGGAAGTTTGCATCAACAAGAACGTTGTCGCCTTCAACCGCTTTAACTGTCACGATTTGAACGCCGTCATCAGTTTGAGCTTGGAATTGCATACCAGGTTGGATGTTGTCCACGCCTTGGAACATTTGAGCAGGAACTTCTTGAACGAGATCAGGATTGTATTCGCCATAACCTTCAGCAGCAGGAACAGTTACAGTGAATTTTTCACCAACAGTTTTGCCTAAAAGTGCTTTTTCAAGACCTGGAATGATGTTACCAGCGCCGTGCAAATATGCTAGTGGCTCACCTTGAGATTGGTCGAGAGTTTCACCCTCTGCATTAGTCAATGTGTAGTGGAAAGAAACCACAGAGTTATTTGCAATAGCAGTCATGTTATTGATCCATTCAATTTTTTAAGGGTTACATCATAAAGTGAAATTGCACTTTTGTAGACTAAATTTATCAAAAAAATGCAATTTTTAAATGTTTATGATGCTTTTTTCATTAATCGGGGCAGATCTGTAAATTTCAATGCAATTTAATTTTAGGCGCGATTTTTCGTGTAACAAAATCTTTAGCCGTTAATAGTCCTGCATGTGCATAGCCGTAAATTGTGGCTTGATGCATTCGATACAATGAAACATACATTGATTTGGCAACAAAGCCTTGAACATTGACCTGACCTAAAAGTTCACCAACCGCTTTATGCTTGCTTAATGAGACTAGGGAGCCTTTGTCTGAAAATACGAATATTGGGAGTTGCTGACCACGGATGCGTGCCTTTAAGCAATCCACGAGAAATGACGCTTGTTGGCTGGCAACTTGAGCGCGTGGGCCGAGGACGGGTTCATCTGCACGCGGTTGGCAATGAGCACAATCACCAAACGCGAAAATGTCAGGGTAGGCTTTGGTTTGTAGTGTTGCATACACACTTAAACGCCCCATACGGTCTTTTTCAAAACCTTCAAGCTTCGAAATCACTTCTGGTGTTTTAATACCTGCCGCCCAAACTTTCAGTTCAGCTTTAATTTTACTGCCATCATTAAAATAAACATGTTCAGCATCGACTTTTTCCACACGTTTAGAGGTTAAGACTTCAATTTTCATGCGTTTTAATTGCTGCTGTGCATGCTCGGCCATTTTTTCAGGGAGTGCAGGTAGAATCCGATCAGCACCTTCAATTAAATTGATCTGTACGCTTTGCGGATGAATTTTATTTAAACCATATTTATAAAAATTATGTTTGGCTTCGACCAATTCTGCGGAGAGTTCAACGCCAGTTGCACCTGCGCCAATAATGGCAATTTTCAACTCACGTGCTGTATTACTATTTTGTGCATCCAAATACAACTGTAAGAGATCTTGTTGGAAGATTTCAGCTTGTTGCAGGCTGTCCAAATAGTGACAATGTTCATACACGCCCGGCGTGTTGAAATCGTTGGAAACTGAGCCTAAAGCAAGAACAAGGGTGTCATAACTCAGTTGCAGTTGTTCTTGAGTAGATTCATATTTACCTTGTTGGACTTTGCTAAGCTGAATGGTTTTTTCAGCAGGCTGAACATTTTCAAACTTAGCCAAGACAAATTCATAATGATGCTTCGCAGCATGCGCATAGTAGTTGATTTCTTCTTCGCTGACTGACATCGTCCCTGCGGCAATTTCATGCAAGAGGGGCTTCCAAACATGCGTGAGTTTCATATCTACGAGGGTAATGCGCGCTTTCTTTTTTTTACCGAGTAAATCACCGAGTTGTGTGACCAGTTCTAAACCACCGGCACCACCACCGACAATGACAATATGGTGTAACTTGGAGTCATCAGCGTTATTCATTGAATTACCTATTTTATTATTGTTGAAAAAAAGAAGATGGCACGAGTATGCCATCTTCTTTTTTGCACGAATAACGAATTGTCTTACAAGTTACATAATCACATCATTGACCTAGAGGGTAGGTTTTAACTTCTGCTGCATCCGTATTAAAGATGCTAAAAAGACCTTTAATCCACATCATGAAACGCTCAAAAATATTGGCTTCTTCAATTTGCACGTCATCTTCAATATCAAAGGTATTGATCAGCTGATTATTTTGATAAACCGTAACGGTGGCTAATTTCATCACTTCAGCCAATGGCGCAGTGAGTTCTTTTTCATTTACTTCAACACTCAGTTTAGTCTGTGTTTCATGAAGTGGTTCAATGGCTTGAATTTGACCATTGCCAGTATTTAAAAGAATACGTTGCTGTGTAGGGTCAAAAGCTTTTAAATCGATGGCATAAGCTTGATCATAAAGTGAAGTTGTAATTAGTTTGGGTTGTTGAGTTTCCACCTTAAACATTTTCAAGGTTGATTTAACCACAGGTAATTCTGCAATTAATTGCTTATCTTTGATTGCAACTTCATTACGTGTATAGGTATAAGCCAAGTTCATGAGGTTGTGTGCTACTTCTGCACGTTTTAATCCACTTTTTGCCCCTAATACTACAACAATCAAACGACGTTCTGGCGCGTCAGGATTCGCGATCAAACGGTTGGCTGTTAAAGCTAAGTTATAACCTGCAGCTTTAGTAAAACCTGTTTTTAAGCCATCAACGGTGGGATCTTGTTTTAATAAGATATTGGTTGCACGGTGGAAGCGTTGGTTATAACTAAAACTTTGTTGTTTTGAATAATACAAATAGTCAGGTGTGTCAGTCACCAGTGCTTGCCCTAAACGTGCAAGGTCAGCCGCCGATGAATAATGTTCTGGCATGGTAATACCGGCTGGATTTTGAAAATTGGTGTCATTCATGCCCAAAGCTTTAGCTTCTTTGTTCATGCGTTCAATAAATTTTGGAATATCACCAGAAATGCGTTCAGCTAAAGTCACAGCGGCATCATTGGCAGACATGACCACAAGACCTGCTAAAAGCTGATCAACTGAAATTTGTTCGCCTGCTTTGAGATACATTTGTGATTCATCCCATTGAACCACTTGTACAACTGGGGTTGCGGTTAGGATTTCATTTTTCTTTAAATGACCTGCTTTAATTTCCTTTAAAGCAATATAAGCCACCATCATTTTGGTAAGTGAAGCAGGGGCACGCTGAACATGGCTATTATGTTCTGCAATCACCTGACCCGACTGAGGATCTAAAATGGTCCAAGCTTCAGCTTCAACAGTTTCAGGGACAATATTTAAAAGGGCAGCATTTGCTATCGTGGAGCATAGAAAACTAAGCAGCGCGATGAGGTAGATCACGTGTTTCAATGAGGTTCCTTAACCAACCATTCCGTTGGTGGTAAAACGAAAAAATTTTTAGGCATGCTATGCCTTTTTTTTTCTGCTGACTAGTCATAATTGTAGACAATTGCGACAGTTCCGCATTCAGTTGTAAAAAATGTTAATCTAATTGATAAGTTATCTTTTACTAATTTTATATCGCCCATTATGTTGCATTATCAAATCGAATTTGACGATTATCGTCAGCATCTAGTCCATGTCACTGCACGTTTCTTGGCAAATCCAACACAGGTGCTTTCTTTGCCAACTTGGATTCCCGGAAGTTACTTAATCCGAGAATTTTCGAAGCATATCGAAGCTGTTCGAGCTTATGATGAAGATGGGCGTTTGTTACAAATAGAGAAATTTGAAAAAAATAAATGGCGTTTATTTAATACTGATCATGAGTTGATCACCGTTGAATATGATGTTTATGCCTTTGACTTGTCGGTCCGTGGTGCTTATGTTGATCAAAGCCGTTTATATGTCAATCCAGCTTGCGCATGTTTAGGTTTAGTTGACCAAGAACATACAGCTATTGAGATTGAAGTATTCTTGCCACCCGAGTTAAAACATTTCCAACTTGCGACTGGATTGAAGTCAAAAAGTTTAGTGAAAGGTCGTTATACCTTGTATGCTGATAACTATGCCCAGTTGATTGATGCACCGTTTGAGCTTGCGGAACAAACTCGTTTCAGTTTTGAAGCCAACGGCATTCCACACGAATTTGTGGTTTCGGGCAAACATGCCATGAACGCGCAGCGTATGCAGCAAGACATCGAAAAAATTTGTTCGACAGAAATTTCCATGTTTGGTTCAGCACCATTTAAAGACTATACCTTTATGACCATGGCAACGGCCAATAGCTATGGTGGTTTAGAGCATCCAAATAGTACAAGTTTAATTAGCCCGCGTGATGATTTGCCAAAAGCCAATGAACCTGTAGAGCCATCGGCAGATTATCAACGTTTCTTAGGGTTATGCAGCCATGAATATTTCCACTCATGGTTGGTAAAATTTATCCGTCCAGAAAACTTTGTGAATTATGATTTGAACAAAGAAGGCTACACTTCTTTGCTTTGGATTTTTGAAGGTTTTACATCGTATTATGATGATTTGATTTTACTGCGTAGCGGTGTGATTAATCAGGATTCATATATCAAACTTTTGAAAGCACAAATTGATCGCTATTTACAAAATCCAGGTCGTGAAATTCAAACCGTTGCTGAGTCAAGCTTTGATGCATGGGTGAAATTCTACCGTCAGGATGAAAACTCAAATAATGCAGGTACAAGTTACTACAACAAAGGCTGCCTCGTGGCGCTATGTTTAGATCTTGGCTTACGTCTACGTGGTTCAAGTCTTGATGCCCTAATGCGTAAATTATATGCAAATGCGCAAAATGGCATTCAAGTGAATGAACGGACTATTTTCAATTTATGTAATGAATTAACGGGTGATGATTGGTTAGAACAAATCAATCACTTGATTAATACTACAGATGAATTGCCGTTAGATCAGTTGTTCCCTGAGTTTGGCTTAAGCTATACACTCAAAAATGACAAATCATTGCCATTTGGTTTAAAACTGGCTGATAAGCCTGAAGGTGTGTTGGTTCAGTCTGCTCGCCGTGACGGTGCAGCTGCAAAAGCTGGCTTGTCTGCGAACGATGTGATTATTGCAATTGATGGTCTAAAAGCAACCGTTAAATTGGCAGAAAAATATGCCAAGCAAGACGGAACTTATACCGTACTAGCATTCCGCCGTGATGAGTTGATGAGCTTTGAAGTGAAAGCTGCAGGTTCAGAATTAACTGAAGTTGAACTTAAAGTGGAAGATCAGGCTAAAGCTGAGAAGTGGTTGAAGGCTTAATTTGATAAGTATTTAATTTTCATGTAAAACCCATACTTAGGTATGGGTTTTTTATAAGAAAATGAATAGTAAAAATTTAATAATTGGAATTTCGATAACTGTAATTTGGTTCTTAGTGATAGTACTGTTTTGCGTTCAAAACAATTTTGTATTTACCAATAGAGAGCTGAATTCACTAGGGGACTTCCTTGCAGGTATCTTTGCTCCAGTTGCTTTTCTTTGGTTAATACTCGGGTATCTCCAGCAAGGTAAACAATTAGATCAAAATACTAAAGCGTTGGAACAGCAAGAAAAAGCGCTACAGTTGCAAATTGAAGAAATGAAAAATGGAATTGAGCAGCAAAAACAGTTGGTTCAAACACAAAAAGAATAACAGTTGGAACAGCGAAAACAGTTATTTCCAAAAATTTTTATTTCAGATTTTCACGCAAGAGCTGCTTTTGGCAATGATCTATCTGCTGATAATAGCTCGGGTGAGTATATTTACAATAATGTTGTATTTATTACTATATATTTTAATTTAGAAAACTTAGGTGAAGAAGCCTATCACTTTAAAATTATTGAAAAAAATAGTCTAGAGTGTTTGGAGCAAATAGATGTTTTGAAAAGATCAGAAACCTATAAAATTAAATTACATCTATCAACAAAATTGGTTGATCAATTGAATTTAAACAAAATATTAGATGAATTCTTCAATCTTTCTTATGAGTGTAAAAATGGGGTGAAAATTCAAAGAGATTTATTCATGCAATTGTATCCAAGAAATGTAAATTCCCCTTTTTTTCATGTAAACATGTATTTAGATGATTAGTTAAAGTAAATAGTAAAAAAGCCCACATCTGTGAGCTTTAATTTCTATCGAATAAAATTTTTAATTAATAGATAACTGCTTTTTTTGCATGACATTTATAAAAACTCAGTTCTTGAGATTTTGCCCTCAAATCTTCTGCAAGTTGTTGAGTCACGATTTGTTCAATATGTTGAGCATTTAATTTTGGCTTGATATATGCAGCTTCAGTAATCTGCCCAATAGTTTTACGTTGTATTAATTCGAGATCTAAATAATTTTGAATAATTTCATCTTTTTCAGAATATTCACGACAAACTGAAATAACAATGCGACCGGTTTGGATTGATTCGGATAACATCGTTGCACTATCTTCAGTAACAAAAATATATTCACTTCGCTTTAACACATCGCAAATAGAAGTTTTAGAACAAGTATTCACAAGCTCAATATTTTTATCTTTTAACATTTGAATCACATGTTCTGATAACGCAGGTGTTCTACGAGAACATACGACTGACGCCTGAATTTGATGGTGATCTGCAAATTGAACAAATTGCTGAATCATCTCTTCAAAGTCTTGATGGGTAAAAGGGTACTCTTTTGTCGGTCCACCAATTAACAGGCATGCTTCATGATTCGACGGAATATGCGCTAAGCGAGTAATTTTATCAGGTACAGCACCTGTAGGAATAATGATTTGTCGACCTGAATGATCTTCTGGAATCGTTGTAATAGTCCAATCAATAAGTCGCCAATTAAATTTA
Organism: Acinetobacter sp. YH12129; assembly: GCF_013418685.1. Lineage (NCBI taxonomy): Bacteria > Pseudomonadati > Pseudomonadota > Gammaproteobacteria > Moraxellales > Moraxellaceae > Acinetobacter > Acinetobacter sp. YH12129. Next base: position 502 of record NZ_VPBP01000054.1, on the reverse strand, counting down.
CGTGTACCGCCTGCATAAATAAGTGGGATATTGAAACGTTGAGATAAATAAGCGGCATAAATTAAATTAGGCATACCTGAACAGACGATAACGTCGGTATGCTCTAAATTTCTTGGTAAGAATTTAAAGTATAAGCGCCCAAGTGTGCGAAACAAATTTGGGAAATGAGACAATTTCTTAAAAATACTCACTGTACGTTTAGGTAAAGTGGGGATTGCAAACTGCTCAGATTGTAGATAAAAGCGCTTTTCAATCATTTCACTGACAGCGATTGCTGGATTTAAATGTCCAATTCGGTTGTCATGAATAATTAATACTTTGCTTCTATTGTGTGTAGATGTGCTGCTCATTTTTGAAGTTCAAATAATCAACGTTTATATTAGATCTCTTTCATAAATCAAAAAACGATCTTCTTTTTGGTTAATATTTGCACTCCGGATTTCTTAGCATTCGTGCATAATCTGCGGATGAAATACATCGATTCAAACAAGCTTTCTGATCC
>NZ_VPBP01000053.1:0-8888 GCF_013418685.1 Acinetobacter sp. YH12129 | reverse complement strand
ACCTTCAAAATTCTTGCTGAGCGATATCGCAATCGAGGCAAAAGACTAGCATTGAGATTCAATCTAATTGCTGGAATTTATAACTTAGAGCTGAGTGAAAAATGACTTATGAAAGAAATCTAATAATCAGTCCTTTACGTGCTTTATCATGTTGAATCAGTGCAGGTAAATCACTAAATCGAATAGCTGATGTTGGTGGAAGTTTTGGCAGGAATTTGATTTCTAAAACTAAAATGATGATTCCGATTGCTGCAATGATTTGAAATGCACTACGCCAACCTAACCAGTCACTTAGCCAAGTGCCTAATGGAACACCTAATACCGTCGCTAAAGTGACGCCCGCCATGACGATTGCAGTGGCTTTGGCTATGGCGAGATGACTGGGTGCGACACGTCCACTCAAAGCTATGGCTGTTGCCCAAAATCCACCGATAGCAATACCCAGTAGAAAACGGCTAAACAACAACAGTGCAAAGCTTTCTGCGAAGCCAGTTATAAAATTAGAAATGACCATAATCACGGTTAAAGCAATCATTAAGATACGACGGTCAAGTTGCTTCACAGCAACAGAAAGCAGGGGCGCTGCGATCGCACCCATAATGCCAGGGAGGGTAATCACCCAACCTGCGGTACCTACACTAATCTTTAAATCAAGAGCAATGGCATTTAACACACCAATAGGTAAAAACTCACTGGTGACTAGTGCGAAAGCTGTAATGGCAACTGTGAGGATTGCAAACCAATTCCCTTGATTAGGAGAAGATTCATCAGGCTGCTGCGTCAACTGTTTATCTGGTTTTAAAGCTGTAGCATGCGGATTCATAGCGTTACACCTTAATTATTTAATTTAATAGTGACTGTTATAAAAATAAACTATTTGATTAATTTATGAGCGTCAATTATTTTATTAGTGAACGTTATAAAATATAAATGTTAGCTTATGATGAATGATTCAAAGCAGGAAAATATGCACGCTAATTCAGCTGATTTGGTCAAGAAGCGTGGACGACCTAAATGTTTTAATGAACAACAAGCTTTAGAAAAAGCCATGATGTTATTTTGGCAATTTGGCTATGAAGGAACATCCATCAGTGATTTAACTCTAGCTTTGAATATCACAGCACCTAGCCTATATGGCACATTTGGCGACAAAACGGCGCTCTTTGAAAAATGCATTGAATACTACAGTGAACACGAAGTTCAACCTGCCGAAAAAATTCTACAAGCAGGTCAAACAGCTAAAATTGCGATGGAATTGTACCTATATGACAGTATTCAGCATTTGGTACAAGCCAATAAACCTAAAGGTTGTATGGTGGTGGTGGCAACAATGAATTGTTCACAGCAAAACCAAACCGTACAAGAACAGCTCAAACAACGTCGTGCCTATACCAAAACTAAAATTATGGATCGGCTCGCTATAGGCGTGCAAAATTCGGAAATTGAAAGTTTGGCTCATGCAGAACAATTGACTGATTTTTATATGACCTTATTACAAGGGATGACCATGCAAGCACGTGATGGTATGGCCTTGACACAATTACAACGCATGGTGAGTAATGCGATGAAATCATGGGGGTTGTTAGCACAAGGTCCAATCAGTATGGATCATGAATTAAACTCCCAATAGCAGCGTAGCCTTAACGCACTTTTCTTAGTTTTTTTGAATGACTGATATGCAAATACCTTGTTGAAGTTCATTTGCAAGGGTGAATTTTAATGTCACCCAATTCCATCACACTGATATAACCATCAACCGCAATCAAATTGTCGCTTTGACTCGATAGAGTTAGACATTCTCCAGACTTGACGCTGGATAGTAGCTGACCTTGTTGCGGATTTAAGTTCATGCTGTAAATACTCAGTGTGCCAGCATCGGTTTTGATTTGGTAAGACTCATCACCATAGTCCTCATTATTATTGCGCAGGACTTTAAAGGTTCGTCGTGTCTGATCAAAGTTTTGAGTTGGAGAAAGCGGCTTTTCGACTTGTAAGGATGCCGTGCGCCTTAATTCGGTACTTTGCACAGGCTTATGTTGTTCACTACAAGCACTCAGTAATGGGAAAATGATAAAAATAAGTGAAAATGAAAATAGGGGATGAATTACAGGTATGTGACTTTTCAACATAAAACCACCCTGAATCTAATTTTTCAGATAGCTTATTTTAAAAGTTTTTACCTAGAAAACAAAAATAATAGCTTCTCAAAATATTTCAATGTAACTGAGTCAAACTAAGGAAATGATGAATTGAAATTAGCCGACTTTGAATCTGAATGTTCAACAAATGAATATCTATATGACAATGTGGGATGCAAATAAAAAGGGAGAATCATTGAATCTCCCTTTTGGATTTTACTTAATGAGTTTTCGACTCACAAGGAATTGTTCTGTCGCTTCTAATAGCTTATCTGCATAAACCTCTTGTTTTGCAGTCAACCAGCCGAGAACAAACCAATCACTAGCTTCTAGCTCTGTTTGCTGAATATATTGTGCAGAAGAGGAAAGGACTTGATATTCCTGAGCCGCGACTTGTGCATCATTAAGCGCTTTACTGTATTTCTGCAAGTTTTTTACATCATAAATAGACGTCAAAATTGGGAAGCTAAATTTAAGCTCTTGTATGCGCTGAGAAAGCACATCTAAGCTTTCAAAATTGTTAATGTCGGCATCATTTAAAGCCTCTTGCAGGGCTTTATATTGGTTTTGAAGGGTAGTTTGAGCATACCATTTAAAATCATGTTGTTGCGGTGCTTCATCGACTTTCAAACTAAACATTAAAAGCTCAAGATAATGATGCACATTTTGAGTCGATTTAACCAAATTGCCTAACTTCTCTTTGGCATACAAAATATCTTTAGTTAAATTTTCTGAAGTCGTTGGGTTTTGTAAAAAGCCACCCAAGGTATTTTGCATGTGTTCAAAATGGTGTAATTGTTCAAATTGCTGCTTAAATGCGCCTAATTGCACAGCCCATTTTTCAACGATATCACTGTTCCAATCTTTAAATAGCGAAATGGTTAATTGTAAATGATGGAGTGCTTTCTGAGCTTGTATAATGTGCTCAGCCTGAGCCACACCTGCAGAAATTGCGGCAATATTAGGCAGAAGATGCTGCATTTCCTGTGCAATTAAAAGTCGTAAGTTTTTTGCGGCAGTATCTTTTTTACTGAGTTGAAATTCTTTAGCCTCAACTGCTGGACTCACAGTTTGATTCAATGCCAGCAAGTTACCGATTTCCGCTTTACTGCGAACATCCAACCATAAATGATACTTTTTAACCCATTCGAAACTAAAGGCAAGGAGTGATTGAATAGAGCCACTTTTAAGCTCAAATTCAACTTCATGAACTTCTGTTTCTGTGCTGTTGCTGCGGATACAGCCGACATCTAAGCAAACTTCGATCTTGGCATCTTCAAACTCTATGACGCGATAAGTTCTGAGAATATCTGTTTCAAATTGAAGTTGTAGCGAATCTTGCTGATCGCCTAAAGTGGTTTTTAAAACCGATTGAACTTCAGCTTCATTGGCATAGACCGATAAATCTAAAGCAGGAGCTTGTTCAACTTCACCCAAATCTAAGTTATGTTCAAACCGTTCAATGTGGCTCTTACCTGCAGCTTTTAGAGTTTGAATCCAGCGCGCTCCTTCTAAACGTTGACGCAAAGCTGCATGCTGCTGTGCCATTTTTCGATCTGGGGTATCAAAATATTTAGCTTTAAGTTGAATTTGTTCCGATTTTTTTGGATCGAGTGCTTTTAATAATGCGGTTCGACGTGCTTCTGGAATCTGGAACTTTAATTCAACTTCAACCATGGTTTTCTGTCCTGATGTCACAACTTCATGATCTGGCATGAAGCGATCTTTAAATTTTTATAAAAATGAAAAACTAAAATGCGCGTAAATTTTCTATGAGCTAAACGCGTATCGATTGTAGCGAAAAACAGTTGAGAAGTAAGACTTGACGGATTTGAAAACTCTGATTTTGGACGAAGAAAAGTTTTAAAAGATGGATATTCCATCAATTGTATAATTTACTATTGCTTGAGTTACATGGGAGCAAAATAAAATTTTACGCCTTTAAAATGAGCGAGTTTTGAGCTATGTTGGTTAAAATAAGTTCAGGATGAGCACAACATGAATTCACAAGTACAACCCGAGTTTAATCGAAACTTAAAGCCCGAATTTCAGTTACCGATTCGTGACTATTCGCAATTTTATCGATTTTATTTGACTGAACATCGAAATATTATGAGTCGTCGTTTACATGCCACCGGCAGCAGTATTGGACTCTATTTCTTTGCAAAAGCAATTTTAAAAAGACAACCAAAGTATTTTGCTTATGGCCTGGTTTCAGGCTATGCCTGTGCATGGGTCGGACATTTTTTCTTTGAAAAAAATAAGCCAGCTAGTTTCAAGCAACCTTTGTACAGTTTTATTTCCGATTGGCGCATGCTGTCTGATATTGTGAAGGGGAACTTAAGCTTAAAAGACCGCAATTTAGATAAGATTGATAGTTAATTGTTTATTAATCAAACGTTTAATTTTTATGGATCTAGGTGTGATTTTTTTGAGTAAATGACTTGCAAAAATAGAGTGATTAGTCTAATAATGTTCATATTATTTATTTACTTACTATCTATAAGATGAAAAGTCGATAAACCCCAGTTTTCCAAGCCTAGAGTGACCTTCTCTAGGCTTTTTTTATGGCCTTAGAAATGGTCTATTGTTTGAAAGATTTAACCACAAAAATGTTCACAAAAAAAATAGGCTAGACTTTTTGATGCTCTGAACGCTCCCCAAAACGTTTCTTACCAAGCACCAAAAAGTCTAATAGGTTGCATATTTTATTCTTATCAAGTGTTTTGTTTTTATGCGCTGTTTTTTGTATTCTTCTGTTTCGCTATTAGATAATTTGTATCAGTTTTGTTCTATACCTAAAAATAGTGATTTTTTTCCATTTTTTACAGACAATTCAATTAAACATTTATATAAGCAGTCTTGTGAAAAGGAATATAGCTTTCACAGCGGGAAAATATTAAAATTTTATGCCCCAAGCAACATTTCATAGACCTAATCGCTATAATATTCAAAAGTTTTAAGTTGTGATTGAACTATGCGTGGTTTATACCTCATTACCAATGATGATCCTATAGAATTGCTTTTAGCCAAACTTGAAGGCGCGATGGCGACTTATGAAGTCGCTGTTTTGCAATATCGCCGTAAAAAAGTGGCAAAAGAAGATCAGGCTTATGAAATTGAATACATGAAAAATATGTGTAATCAATACAAAGTGCCTTTTGTTATTAATGACGATCTCGAAACTGCAGTTCAATATGGTGTGGGTGTACATTTAGGGCAAGATGACGGTTCAATTGCTGAAGCTGTAGCACGTTTACCTAAAAATGTTTTGATCGGTCGAAGCTGTAATAATTCTTTAGAACTGGCTGAGCAGGCGATTGCAGACGGTGCAAACTATGTGGCTTTTGGCGCCATTTTTGCGACTGAAACTAAGCCTGAAGCAGGCAATATTGGCTTAGAAACGCTAAAACAAGCCAAAGCGAAACTAAATGTACCTATTTGTGCAATTGGTGGTTTAACTGTAGAAAATTCTGCTGAAGTGATTGAAGCGGGTGCTGATCTTTGTGCTGTGATTAGTGATGTATTAGGTCGTTCAATGTCTGCTGTCAGCAGTCGTGTTTATGAATGGTCTGAGCTTTTTGCTGAACAAGCTTAATTTTATTTTTTAGATTGAATAAGTAGAGAATTTTTATGAGCTTATCTGCTAAGCAAGAACAATTATTCAAACAAGCCAGCAAGCATATTCCTGGCGGCGTAAACTCTCCTGTACGCGCATTTAATGGTGTAGGCGGTACACCGGTATTTATCGAAAAAGCGCAAGGCGCATATCTCTATGACGTAGACGGAAAACGCTATGTCGACTATGTCGGCTCTTGGGGCCCAATGATTTTAGGTCATGCGCAGCCCGACATTATTAAAGCGGTTCAAGAAGCGGCTGTTGATGGTTTAAGTTTTGGTGCGCCAACCGTTCATGAAACGACTTTGGCGGATATTATTTGCGAAATTATGCCGTCTATTGAATTGGTTCGTATGACTAATTCAGGGACTGAAGCGACTATGACAGCCATTCGTCTTGCTCGTGGCTATACCGGCCGTGACAAGATTGTAAAATTTGAAGGTTGCTACCACGGTCACTCAGATTCACTCTTGGTTAAAGCGGGTTCAGGCTTACTCACTAAAGGTGAAGGCGAAGCGACTTCTGCAGGTGTTCCTGCTGATTTCGCCAAACACACTTTAACCCTGCCGTACAACGATATTGCGATGCTGAAAGAATGCTTTGCAAAATTCGGTTCAGAAATTGCAGGTGTGATTGTCGAGCCAGTTGCAGGCAACATGAACTTGGTGAAACCAATTGACGGTTTCTTGCAAGCGATCCGTGATGTATGTGATGAGCATGGTTCTGTCTTTATCATTGACGAAGTGATGACAGGTTTCCGTGTCGGTCTTGGTGGTGCGCAAGCGCATTATGGCGTAACGCCTGACTTGACCACATTAGGTAAGATCATTGGTGCTGGCTTGCCAGTCGGTGCATTTGGCGGTAAACGCGAAGTAATGGAATGCATCGCGCCGCTGGGTAAGGTGTATCAGGCAGGCACACTATCAGGCAACCCACTTGCAATGCGTGCTGGTATTGAAATGTTTAAACATTTGCGTAAACCAGGCTTCTATGAAACTTTGACTGAAAAATTGGCAGGCTTGCTTGCTGGTTTACAAGCTGCTGCAGACGAGGCGGGCATTCCGTTCTTTACGCAGCAAGTAGGTGGAATGTTTGGTATTTACTTTACAGATCAAACTGAAATCACTGGTTTTGATTCAATTTTGAAATGTGATGTAGATGCGTTTCGCACTTTCTTCCATGGCATGCTGAAACGTGGTGTTAACCTTGCACCGTCTGCATTTGAAGCCGGTTTCTTCTCAAGCGCACATAGCGATGAAGATATTGCATTTACCATTGAAATGGCGAAAGAAGTTTTTGCTGAAATGAAGTAATTTTCATTTAAATTGGTAATTTCTGCTTTAGAATAAAGCCCGCAGCCTGCTGTGGGCTTTATTTGTTGTTTTAAGTTCAGTTTTTTAAGAAAAGGATTTTTAAATGAAAACCAAGCATTATTTAACTCTGGCAGATGCAGAATTTTTACTTAACACAGCACATGCTTATGCAGTCGAAAATGGTTTTAATGTCAGCATTGCGGTAATGGATGATACAGGCAATTTATTGGCGATGAAACGTATGGATGGCGCATCGCCAATGACAGCAAATTTATGTTTAGAAAAAGCCAAATGTTCAGCCATCAGTAAGCGCCCATCTAAATTGTTTGAAGATTTGATAAAAGGTGGGCAGATGGGTTTCTTAACCATGCAGACGTTTAATGGCATGCTGGAAGGTGGTGAGCCGATTTTGTATGAAGGGCAATTGGTGGGTGCAATGGGCGTGTCTGGGGTAAAGTCATTTCAAGATGCAGAAATTGCACAAGTGGCGATTGAGAAGTTTTTATCTCAGGTATAAAATTTCTTCAGAAATTTGTAAGCTTAACTTTAGCAATATATGTCAGTTTTATAGCTAATGATACGTTGAACGTGATTAATCACAAAAAAGCCATTCCAGTGCCCTATTTACTGGAGCGGCTTTGATTAAGATATTGATGCTTATGATAAAATTTAAAGCTGTTATTCACCAATTAAAATGTCTATGCGATAAACCATTTAAAATGTCCTGTTTTTTCATATAATTAAAAAATTCACCCCCATAAAAAACAACAAGAAACCGACTTGGAAATAAGTCGATTTCTTTTTGAGAAATTTTGATACATCTTGCTAATTAATTTGATCAATATCGGATCAAATTGTCGTTTTTCTCTGCGTTATCAAGCCAGCGCTTAATTAAATTATCCACAATTTCTGCGGACAACTCTTGGAGTAAAAATCTACCAATTTTGTACCCCTGAGCACACATGACTTTAGGAATTTTGCGGATATTCACAATCTCTTGTATTCAATATTATGAAGTTATAAGAGAACAGGACGTTCCGCAGAATAAAAATAAATAATCGCACAAGGATCGGCGGAACGACAGGAGTTATGCCAAGCGAACCAATACGAAAAAGCCCGACAGGATGTTGGGCTTTTTTATGTTCTGTATATCAGCGAAACATTTGATGTAAACTGCGATTAATTACTTATAAAGTATTCATGATGAAATTTTTTTTTAAAGAAAAAATTGTCGATTTTTTTTCATTAATGGCAATTTTAATTCTGATCATCTCATGGTTTCTTCCTGTATTCGATGGCATGAAAGGATATGAACTTTTTGTATATTCATTTTTTTTACAATTTTTGATCTTTCCCATTATTTTAGTTTTTCCAATTTGGGCAAATCTATCCCTCGTTTTTACATATTTTTTATTAAATGATAATGATCCTAAATCATTTCGTTGGAGCTGTATAACTTTAGCAATGATGTGCTATGGTCTTGCCACCATTTTATTTATAGATGGTAAAAAAGGTGAACCTGTTCTCGTCGGTGCTTATGTTTGGATATTCTCAGGAGTTTTACTTTGCATCTGTGCCTATATTAAAGTGAAAAAAATATCAAAAAATGATTAATCATAGGCTAGATTTTGTATAAGAGATTTACGTTAACAGATGATTGAAAATTCCATGAATTTGGTTGTTCATATAACAGATTTCTTTCATAAGTCATTTTTCACTCAGCTCCAAGTTATAAATTCCAGCAATTAGATTGAATCTTAATGCTAGTCTTTTGCCTCGATTGCGATATCGCTCAGCAAGAATTTTGAAGGTTTTCAA
>NZ_VPBP01000052.1:0-9403 GCF_013418685.1 Acinetobacter sp. YH12129 | reverse complement strand
CTGTATCTTTAATACCAACGATTTCAACTTCTTCGCCTACTTTCACGATACCAGTTTCAACACGGCCAGTTACTACTGTACCACGACCTGAAATTGAGAATACGTCTTCGATTGGCATAAGGAATGCAAGGTCGATAGCACGTTCTGGCTCTGGGATGTAAGAGTCAAGAGCTTCAACAAGAGCAACTACAGCGTCTTCGCCGTATTGACCAGCTTCACCGTTAAGCGCTGCAAGAGCAGAACCACGGATTACTGGAGTGTCGTCGCCTGGGAAGTCATAAGTAGAAAGAAGTTCACGAACTTCCATTTCTACTAATTCAAGAAGCTCTTCGTCGTCAACAAGGTCGCATTTGTTTAAGAATACAACGATGTAAGGTACACCTACCTGACGAGAAAGAAGGATGTGTTCACGAGTTTGTGGCATTGGACCATCAGTCGCAGCACATACAAGGATCGCACCATCCATTTGCGCAGCACCAGTAATCATGTTTTTAACATAATCGGCGTGACCTGGGCAGTCTACGTGAGCGTAGTGACGGATTGGAGAATCGTATTCTACGTGTGAAGTATTAATTGTAATACCACGTGCTTTTTCTTCTGGTGCAGAGTCGATTGCAGCGTAATCTTTCGCTTCACCGCCGAATTTTTTTGCACATACAGTTGCAATTGCAGCTGTTAAAGTCGTTTTACCATGGTCAACGTGACCGATTGTGCCCACGTTAACGTGTGGCTTATTACGTTCAAACTTAGCCTTAGCCATGCTTTTCTTCCTCGTTTACGTCGAACACAATTCTGAGTAAAACCCAGCTCCGACATATCGCCTAAAAAAATAAACACCCAATACTTGAAAAGCAGACTAAAAAGCCTGCTTCTGGAATCTTGTGCAACATTTAAAGTTGCTAAACTGTAAAATCTGGAGCTCTTATCGAGATTTGAACTCGAGACCTCTCCCTTACCAAGGGAGTGCTCTACCACTGAGCTATAAGAGCAAATATAAGCACTTCAATAGATATGGAGCGGGAGACGAGGGTCGAACTCGCGACATGTAGCTTGGAAGGCTACCGCTCTACCAACTGAGCTACTCCCGCACGATGTTGGTACAAACCACTTATTGAAGTCTTAAAATTGGTGGTGAGGGAAGGATTCGAACCTTCGAAACTTTCGTAGCGGAGTTACAGTCCGCCCCCTTTGACCGCTCGGGAACCTCACCATTTTACACTTACTTCAGTGTTGTTCTCTCTACTCACTCTCAAACTTTCTAAGATGGTGCCGGCACACGGATTCGAACTGTGGACCTACTGATTACAAGTCAGTTGCTCTACCAACTGAGCTATGCCGGCGTTTCTTAGTGTTTCGTACGTTTCGTATCGGAACGGTGTGCAGTTTAGCAAATCTTGAAATCCTTGCAAGTGTTTTTTCTAAAAAAAACGTGAAAAACTCATAAAATCAATCCATTTGATGATAATTCAACCGCTTTGATCACTGCGCGAGCTTTTATTTGGGTTTCATTCCACTCTGATTCAGGATTAGAGTCATACACCACCCCTGCTCCAGCTTGAACATAGACCTTATTTTCACGAATTACACAGGTACGAATCGCAATCGACATGTCCATTTCACCATGCCAGCCTAAATAACCAACAGCACCACCAAAAATTCCACGTTTTACTGGTTCAACTTCGTCAATAATTTCCATAGCACGGATTTTTGGTGCACCTGAAAGCGTACCCGCAGGGAATGTTGCCTTAAAAACATCCAAAGCATCGACATCATCACGTACTTCACCTTGCACATTTGACACAATGTGCATGACATGCGAATAACGTTCGATCACCATTTGATCAGTCACGTGAACTTTACCGATTTTAGAAACGCGTCCAACATCATTTCGCCCCAAATCGATCAACATCAAATGCTCTGCAATTTCTTTTTCATCAGATAGCAAATCTTTTTCTAGCGCTAAATCTTCTTCTTTTGTTTTACCCCGTGGTCGCGTTCCCGCCAAAGGACGAACTGTTGCCACACCATTTTCTAAACGGGACAAAATTTCAGGTGATGAACCGACGACATGAAAAGGAATGTCATTTTCTAGTGTCTGCCCTTGCACCAAGAACAAATATGGCGATGGATTGAGGTGACGTAGTGCACGATAGACCTGCAAAGGCTCACCATCAAAATCGGATACCATACGATGGCCCGGCACAACCTGCATCACATCACCGGCCTTAATGTACTCTTTTACTTTCGCAATAGAATCAATAAAATTGTCATGTCCAGTGATGGATTCAAACTGTGGTGCAGTATGCTTATTTGCTTTGAGTGCAATTGGGGTTGCCAAAAGTTCTTCTAGCTCATCCAATTGTTGCTGCGCCTTGGTATAGGCCTCAGCATCATTTACATCGGCATGCACAATTAAGAATAAGGTATCCTTAAGGTTATCAAAGACGATGACGGTTTTTGATAGCATCATCCAAATATCCGGAATCCCGACCGGGTCAGCTTCTGGCACATTATTGAGCTTTGGTTCGATATAACGTACAGCATCATAACCAAAGTATCCAACCAATCCACCGGTAAAGCTCGGCAACGCTGGCAAATCTTGCTGTGTAGGCACTTTATATTGTGCTTGGAAGTCACGAATGTATTGAAATGGGTCAGCACATTGTTGTTTTTCAACCGAGCCATCAGCATGTTGAACGGTCAACTGCCCTTCATTACACGAAAATACGGTGGACTCGCCCAAGCCAATAATGGAGTAACGCGCCCAGTTTTCGCCACCCTCTACAGATTCAAATAAATAGGCTTGTTTATGTTGTTTTAATCGCGCAAAGACAGAAAGTGGAGTTTCTGTATCTGCCAAGCGCTGACGATATACCGGAATCAAGTTATATCCAGCAGTTTTCAGTTGTTCAAATTGAGTTTGTGTAGTCATTTGGGTTTCTCTATATTTCGCGTGGTCAATTTCAGTTAATTTCTTCTCATGCTGATTGAGTGACGCCATCGAAAACCTACACACTTGCTCATTTTCACTTCCTTAACCCTACTTATTTCAACCCAATAATTCTTTTAAGTTATCAACCACGTGCTGCGGCTGACAATCTCGAATATTTTCACCATGATTATAGCCATAGCTGACCACAATACAATCAATACCCGCACGACGTGCTGCCTCTACATCATTGACAGAATCACCCACCATCAAAATTTGCTGTTTCGGCAAGGCATAATGCTCCGCACAATACTCTAGCTGCTTGGGATGTGGTTTACGCTCTTCAAAACGATCTCCGCCAATCACATCATCAAAGTATTCATGCATACCTAGTGCCTGCACAATACTGCGTGCCGGTTGCTCTGGTTTATTGGTCACACAAATCAGAATTTTCTCTTCTGCTTTTGCCCAATCCAAGAACTCTAGAATGCCGTCAAAGGGCTGCGTCAAAACACAAGGATCTGCATTGTAAATCTTTAGAAAAGTTTCCAGTAAAAGATGGTGCTGTGCGGCATCCACCTTCCCGGTCAAGTATTCAAGTACGCTATGACAAAACAATGAAGTTCCTTTCCCAATCCAGTTTCGCACCTGCGCTTCTGTGACCAACGGTAATTGCAACGCATTTAAACTCATATTCATCGCACGATGTAAGTCAGATGCTGAATCGACTAGCGTTCCATCCAGATCAAATAAAATCATTTGGCGTTCTGCTAAACGAACTTCAAACATAATGTCCCTCTATTTTTTTGTAAATTTTCCCCATAAAAAAGGCATGCCCATGCATGCCTTTTGAGGAATGTCTCGGTTTATTTAAACAAGACCCATGCAATAATTGCAAGAATGATTAAAACAATGACTGAGATTAAGCCCACAGAGGCATTTTTTTGCGCTTCACGCTCTTGCTCTACACATGTCGCTGGAATTTCTACATCACATGCTTCATTTTTCGGAACAGCAGTTACGTCAATTCCCTCAGGAATTGGTGCAGGTTTAGGCACACCTACATTGGTCGGCATACCATCACGAGTCAATTGAACCGAGCCATCTCGCTCTTTCAACTCTGGCATACCTTGATCATTCATTTGTTGTGCTGCGGTTTTAACGATAGGCTCTTGTGTCTCAGTTTCAGAAACCGCAACAGCTTCAGACGGCTGCTGAACAGGTGTAATTTCTTCTGTTTGCAACGCTTCAACGCTTTGTTCAATATCCGCTGGGATCTGAACAGCTTTAGCTGGAGCCAATAAACTAAACTTCACACTGGCAAACTGTACAATATCACCTTCTTTTAAAAGTGATTCACCAGTCAAACGGACATCATTAATAAACGTCCCATTGGATGAATTGAGATCTTGCAACCAGAGTGCCTGATCTTTCAGTACAAAGGCAGCATGTTTACGCGATACATCAGATTCTTGTAAAACAATATCTGCTTGTTGATGACGACCCACCAACATATCTCGCTCAATACTAATTTCTTGTCCTGTTAAATCACCAGAAATTGCTTGAATTTTCCAAGTCATGAAGTTAATTCTCTATTGCTCGTTTTTTTCATCATAGCATGCTGTGGTTTCAAAGCTAAACCACTCTGCTGTCTCACCTAAGGCGTGCCCGCCACTTTGCCATTCGGTACGGTAATGGTTTGGCGCTTCACCGTAGGTTCAATGGCTACTGGCGTGGAGACCACTGCCGCTGGCTGTGTCGTTTGTGGTGCTGTCGGTACCGTCTTATACACAGGCGCAGGTGCTGTACCTTTTGAAACAGGTATGCGCTGCTGATACACATCGTCCACATTTTCAGGTAATTTCGCAAAATTACCGTCATTATCCAGTGCCAGTTGCAGACTATAGAGCTGACTGTAACGTTGCTGAGACATTTTCTTCACATCAGCAGAATTTCCAACAATGGTCGGATGAATAAAGATCAGCAAATTGCGTTTACTGTTGGATTTTCCTTCCGAGCTAAAAAGTTTGCCCAGTACAGGAATAGCCCCGAGCCCCGGAACCGATTGACGCCCATGCAATGTATTGTCAGAGATCAAACCACCCAACACAATCGTTTGACCATGCTCTGCCAAGATCGAGGTTTTAATCGCACGTTTAGTCGTAACCAAGTCCGACGCTTGACCTTTATTGTCTTTTACATCAGAAACTTCTTGCTCGACCTCTAAACGCACCGAGCCGCCATCACCAATATGCGGCACAACTTTCAAAGTAACACCGACATCTTTACGCTCAATCGATGTATACGGATTGGCTGTACCACCATTGGTGGTGACCGAACCTGTCACAAATGGAACGTTTTCACCCACCACAATATAGGCTTCTTCGTTGTCCATCGTCACAATAGACGGTGTAGATAATAGATTCGATTTGGTTTTTTCTTTTAAGGCCTGAATCATCGCACCATAGAGTTTGCGCGAACCATCACTGCCTTCACGATAATCACCAAGAACTAAAGAAGTACCGGCACTCACCGCGCTACCTGCACCCGCAGCGCCGCCAGTTAAATATCCTGCGGCAATATTTTTTAAACTAGAACCAAAGTTATCAAAGTTAATTAAGCCGATACCACTACTGATATCTCCCAACGCCCATTGCACACCGAGCTGATCGGTATCCGTGCCTTCAACTTCAATAATCGCCGCTTCGATCAGCACTTGCTGACGACGAATATCGAGCTGCTGAATCGCAGATTCAATTTCTCGCATGAGCTGCGGATCTGCTTTTACAATCAGTGCATTTTGTGTGGCATCGGCAATAATACTCACGCCATTGGCATTAAAACTTGAGATACCGTTTTGCGTATTATTGGAAGAGTTATTGCTGTTGAGGTTAATGCCAGAACTGGTGTTATTTTGTGAACTGAATGACTGTGAATTTGAACTGTTACTATCATTCATTAAACTGTTCATCGTGCTGCTATTTGAGCTATTCGATGAATTCGTACTCGAAACGGCCTGCCCCGTGACCAAGCCTTGTAAGATTTCCGACAAGTTTTTTGCACTTGCATACTTTAGACGAAAAACTTTCAATCCACCCAATCGATCTGCCGCAGGCACATCTAAGGTCTCAATAATCTTACGAATACGCTTACGTGTCGCTGTATCACCTTTAATGATAATACGATTGGTTCGATTGTCTGCGATGATACGAATTCGTGACCCTTTTGGGTCTTTTGATGCGCCGGTCGAACTCATCGACTCTAACAGCCCAATCATTTCTTCGGCCTGACTCGATTGCAGCGTCACGGCTTCGATATCATTTTGACCCGTTCCATCTAAATTACGAATAATCGTTTCGAGCTGGTAAATATTACTTGCGCGATCTGACACAATCAGCGCATTGGTCCCTGCCACTGCTGACAAATGTGCAAATTGCGGCATCAATGGACGTAGGGCTGGAATTAAGTCGTTGGCATTGGTGTTATCAAGCCAAATCACTCGGGTGACAATTTGGTCTCCAGATGCACGGTGGCGCGCATCATAAGGAATGCCCGAGCTTTTTACATTACTGTCTGGAACCAGTTTAATGGTGTTGCCTGATGGAATCGCTACCACGCCATTGACATTCAATACACCGAGAAACAGGTCATAGACTTCATTTTTATTTAAAGGCTTATTGGAAATAACCGTTACATTTCCTCGTACCCGTGGATCAACTGCAAAATTTTTCCCCGTGATATCTGCGACTTCATTAATGAATGCCGTAAGATCTGCATCACGTAAATTGATTTTCCATGTTTGTGCATAACTTGCTGTGCTGACCATAGCAACCAAGGGCACCATGGCATAGGCAGCTAAAGTTGAACGGTTATTATTAAATAAAGCCATATACGCCTGTGTTTCCTAACCCTATAAAGTGATGAAACATCACTAAAAATCCTGTTGTATGGTCATCACTTGATCACCACGTTTGACTTCAAGTTTCACCTGCCCTTCACGGCGGGCTTGTTCTAATAATTGCGCCTCAGATTGTCCTGCACCGACCGCCTGCCCATTTAAAGACATGATGCGGTCACCCGGCTGCAAACCCAATTTATTTCTTAAGGCTGCAGGTGTTCGATTTGAAACTTCAAACCCACCATTAACTGATGGATTTACCCCCATTTCCTGCATATATTGTTCACGATTTTCAGTCATGCGTTGTACGGCCTGACCAATCGCGGACTGCGTTGTGCTTTGCCCTAAATTTGCAGGATCAGTTGTATTTTGCATGCTGTTATTTTGTAAAGATCCGCCTGATGTTGCATTGGCTGTAGGGACAATCGGTTGATCTAATCCGTTTTCAATACCTTGGAACGCCAATTCACGCCGTGCACCATTACCCTGCGTTAAAATCACCTTATCCCAATAAACTTCAGCCAGTTGATATGATGAACCTTGAATGGTTTCTCCAACCAAGTAGCGATCTGAACTCTCATTGACCTTAATCACTGCCGACGAGTAGCGACTTGGCTGTCCAACCACCACACCTTGTAACACCATATTTAACTGCGCGTCAGCTGCTGAACTGCGGTTTTCCTGAAACAAGGCAAAAGAGCTAATATTAGGAACTTGCGTTTGCTGTGAACCCAATTCAACTCGGTCTAACTGCATGGCTTGTGGCGGTGCAATCAATAACCAAAATAAAGCGGCTAACTTCCAGCACAGGTACAAAATTATTAAAGCCAAGACCACAGGTGCAAGTCGATCTGTTTGCTTCCAATTGATCTCGCGGATTTTTTCGAAATAGTCAGCCATCAGTTCACCCCACTCAATAGGGGTTGACGCGAACTAATCACATACGTATCTAATCCTGCCTTACCTTCATAGGAAGCAACATTCATCAAAAAGCGCTGGGTTAATTGCACATCCAACATGAGGTCTGGCTCAAGTGACATATTCATCATTTTTTGTTCACGTTGATCTCGAACATCAATCGACAATTTGCCATTATCGTCTTTTAATTGAGCCAACATGGCAGGCACATTCATTGACTCTTGACGCTGTGCAAAGCTAAAGGATAAATCCCCACCTGCCCACTGTATCTCGCCTGATGAACGACTAAATCCCTGTTGTGGCTTATATTTAAACTGCACATCTTTTAATTGAATGGCATTCATTGGCCATTGCCAATCGGCAAAACTTTTTAAGGTTTCAGGAGCAATTTGACCCTCTAAGTTTTTAATACTAATACTTTTACCAAAACCATACCCCATCACACCTTGTAGTTTGGTATTGCCACTATGAATTTCAACATTTGCACCCAAGCGTAATAAAATCAAATCCCACGGGCGTGTGTTCCAGTTTAACGAGCCTTTCAAATTTCCTCGTGTCCAATCTGCTTGCCCATGCCAAATATTGCCACTGACGTTATGTAGCATTTGGTTATTTTTATAAAACTTTGTAATGAGCCACGCTGCTGGCACTTGCAGCATAACGAAAATTAAAAAACTGATCGCAGCAAAAATGAGCCACCGAATATTATTAGTTTTATTGATCATCCCACCACAACCGATCCATCAATTTTTTTCCATCATTTAAACATTTTTCTTTATAGACACATTATGCATACTTTTTCTGCATAGCCAATTCAAAGAGATAAAAAAACCAGGCATTTGCCTGGTTTAATTATCCTGAACTCAGGATATGACGATTTCATGAATTGTTCTTAAATTAAGAAGTCTTCTAGTTTCGCGCCTTTTTCTAACTCAGCCACTAACCAACGTGGTTGTTTACCACGACCAGTCCACGTGTCATCTGCATTGGTTTTGCTACGGTAACGTGGCTCAACCGCTTTACGCGTTGATTTTTTACGTTTGCTTAAACCAAATTCAAGAATTTGTTCAACGCTTAAATCTAAATTTTCTGCAATTTCAACAATACGGTTATACGCATCTTCAATCGCTTGATCTTTTTTAGATGCAATCAGTGCTTCAGCTTCTACTTGAAGCTTCTTTAACTCTTCAACTGATAAATTACTAATATCAGGCATAATCTTTAACTCCGAAATTTCATTTTAATAATGCTTATGAAAACTCGCTCATAATATTATAATAAAATTTTTATTCAATAAATAATTTTCATTTTACTACAATATTTTAACACGACTCCTTAAAATATATAAAGTTAAATTGTATTTAAATATTATTTCCCACTGAATTTTCTAAGGCTTTTATTTTGGTTTTAATATTTTCTGGAATAGAGGTTTTTTGCAGGGTCATTTTATCCACGCACACAATAACCGCATCGCCTGTTGCAACGATTTTTTGTTGCTGTTCACTCCATAATATATAACCCATACGAAATGCACTATAGCTAAATACCAAATAAATCATTACAGTAATCTTTAAATAATTTATCAATATCTTTAACTCTAAACTTAGTTCGAATCGCCTTGACTCGTGACCACATATTTTCTATTGGATTTAAATCTG
>NZ_VPBP01000004.1:0-192900 GCF_013418685.1 Acinetobacter sp. YH12129 | reverse complement strand
GTCCAGATTTAAATCCAATAGAAAATATGTGGTCACGAGTCAAGGCGATTCGAACTAAGTTTAGAGTTAAAGATATTGATAAATTATTTAAAGATTACTGTAATGATTTATTTGGTATTTAGCTATAAAAAGACCTGCAATGCTGCGTCATTATTCACCAAACGATGCATTTTACTTACCCAACGCATCGGCATTGGCAATCCGGATAATGGTGTATGTGCTGTCACATGAGCCAGTGGACTGCCCACGCGGCTCATAAATTTATTTAAAGAGACTTTATCACGCACGGTTTGATTTGAAGTGTCTAGAAAGGTCATACCGACGATGCCTTTGACCTTTTTATTCTTTGCCGCCACGTGATAGGTCAACATACCACCTGCACTGAGCCCATACAAAACGATAGGACGATTATCTTTTTGTCGCTCGGCTTCAATGAGGTCATTGCCTGCTTGAACCCAGTCATCATAGCGAATTTTTGAGCCCTTTTTGACTTGGGTTAGGCCATAACCGGGCATATCAATAGCGATAGTTTCATAGCCACGCTGTGCCAAAGGATGACCCAAAATCATCGACATTTGTCGACCATTTGTTCCTACACCATGAAACAGAATCACCTTCACTTTTGCCTGTGGATTTCGATAAGTATCTAAGTGAACAGTATGACCCTGCCAATTCCACCACTCTTCTTTAGGGCGCTGCGTTTCATCTAAATGGTATTCTTTGGGTAGATAGTGCTGAATGTTCTGCCAACTGTTTTGATCTGCATAACTTGCTAATGGTTGTGTAGCAGGTAGCTGATCATCTGCAAATGCCATGATTGAAAGTAACGATGCAATGCCACTCATCAACCACTTAAATAAGGCACTCAAAATTTCTGATAAGGTGTCTGATTTTGGAGAAGTCATTTTTAGACAAAATATTTTATGTGTAAATGCTGATGCTAATCAGCGGCAGAAACCGATGCCATGTGTATGTGGGACAGTACTATGTCACTTTATCCAATTATCGTTTTCTCTGCAAAGTGCTTCAGAATATATTTGAAGCAGGACTTACATGCTCCTGTAATAATCGACCTTTAAAATCTTTTAACATTCAAGATTTTATCCTTTAGAAATTCATAACCTTATTTCGATTTTTAATATTGGTAACGCATGAGCCAGTCCATACCACAACGAAACCTTGTCATCTTTCTCACCTTTTTAAGATTAGGGTGTATTGCATTTGGTGGACCTGCTGCGCATTTAGTGTTGTTTTTTCAATATTTTGTGAAACAAGAAAAATGGATAACGGAGCATGAATATGCGCATTTGCTTGCCTTGGCTCAAGTCCTTCCAGGCCCAACAAGTAGCCAGCTCGGCATGGCAATTGGATTTCAACTCAACCGCTATCAAGGTGCTTGTTTTGCATGGTTAGGATTTACTTTACCTTCAGCCCTGCTGATGTGTGCCGCGGCCACTTTAAGTATAAAACTCAGTAATCAACTCTCAACTTTATTCTTTCATGTTATTCAGTTAATTGTACTAGCCGTTGTTGCATGGGCATTTTGGCAAATGATGCGAAGCTTCTGTAAAACAAAATTTCAGTATCTAGTCATGCTTTTAGCTGCATTTTTTATTTATTTCTTTCAATTTTCTTTAAATCAAGTTTTGGTGATTTTATGCGCTGCAATTATCGGTTTAGTTTTATCGTCAAATCAATTACACAGCCAAAAGCCAAATATCGCCGAAACATTTCCACCCAAACATGATAATTTTAGCCGGAATGCACATGAAAATACTTGCACCTCTTGGCTATGGCTTCTCGCCTTTATCAGCCCTTTTTTCGTTCTGCCATTCTTCGATATACAACATAGCAATATATTGGCTTTCAGCTTAGAAAGCTTCTACCGCACAGCATCCCTCGTCTTTGGTGGTGGACATATTATTTTGCCATTTTTACATCAGGACTTTGTCTCTACAGGACTGATCAGTAATGAAAATTTTGACTTAGGCTATGCCCTTGCACAACTCATGCCGGGACCTTTGTTTAGTTTCGCCGCCTATCTCGGCACACTTTTACCCATGACCGATGTGCCAATCTTGAATGCCGCACTCGCGACGTTAGCGATATTTTTACCATCATTTTTATTATTGTTTGGCTTATTACCGTTTTGGAATAAATTGATGAAATACCCGATGCTTTTTGGCACCTTAAAAATAATCAATGCGGCTGTCGTTGGTTTATTACTGTGTCTACTATTTCAAATGAGCCAAAAATACATCATTCAATGGACAGACTTTATATTTGTTGCCGTCGTTATTGCTTTACTTCGCAGCAAACTGCCAGTTTGGTTCAGCTTAATAAGCAGTTTTATCGGCTATTACGCTTTTTTAACTTTTCTGCCTTTTTAAACTTAAGCAAAAAAAACTAGAACTCAAGGAGTAAATTAATCCTCATCGATTAAGCTTGCGCCCTTGACCACGGTCTTCCCCTCGACTTGATCTAGTTGATAATGCTGCACATCACTATACTGTTTGATCATTTCAACCAGCTCATTGGAATGTGTGGTCAACCAAAGCTGCGTATAGCGGCTTGCTTCGGCAATCAGCATCGCCAAGGCAGGTAATAAATCGGGATGTAAGCTATTTTCAGGCTCATTCAGTGCCATGAAATTTGGGGGTCTAGGACTCAATAAAGCCACAGCTAAACACAAAAATCGTAACGTCCCATCTGAAAATTCTGCACTTTCTAAAGGTCTTAAAATCCCTTGCTTTTGCATCATCATTTGAAAGCGCCCACCCATTTCCTGCACATAAAATTGGGTCTGCGGAAAGGCTTTTTCTAGTACTTCAAACAAGGTTTCACTGTTGCCCCGCTCACGCAAGGTTTCAAAAGCTGCGGCTAAATTTGTACCATCATGCGCTAAAACTGGCGAACGAATGCCCACCTGTGGGACACGGATCGGTGAATTTCCACTGACTGAAAACTCATGATAAAAGCGCCAGTTTTTCATGGTCTCACGCACTTGTGAAACTTCGGGATATAAGTGTGGATCGGACAATTGTCCAAACACCGACTCTTCAGGTGTTAAAGACATCGGATAAGCAATCCGTTCTTCATCAACATTTTTAAGAAATGCCGCTTGGTTGGTTCTCTCTAACAACTCACTCATTTTTCGACGTTGATAGCCGCTCAACCAAATTCCTTCAACTTTGACCAAAGGATCGAGTGCAAACAAGGTAATGAGCGGTTCAGGAAAACCAATTTCAAGTTGATATTCATAATGCTCCATCTCCACTGCAAGCTTCATGCGCTTAGGATCTTTCGATCGATCACCCGCACGGTGACCACCTGCCCACATGATTTTTTGAATCCCGCCCTCATTTGCAATAGCTTGGGATAATTGGCCATTTGCAGCTTCATGCAGGAGACGTACAGCTTTATATAGATTGGATTTACCACAACCATTCGGACCACTGACAATATTCAGACGCGATAAGGTCAGATTCATATGATGAATAGATCGAAAACCTTGAATGGTCACTGAACGGATCGTCATAAACTACCTAAAATGAGTTGGAAATGCTGATGATTATAAGTGGATTGACTGTATATTTTGCATGCACTTTATTCTACCCATAGAAAACCCGCAAGCCGAAACTTACGGGTCTTTCATTGTACATTCTAAGTTCAATTTAACCTTAGAATAAGCGGTTCATACCGTTCAATGTTGCAACACGGTACGCTTCCGCCATAGTCGGATAGTTGAATGTGGTTTCTACGAAATATTTAATCGTATTGTTCGGGCTGTTCATCACGGCCTGACCGATGTGAATAATTTCCGCAGCATTATTACCGAAGCAATGAACACCTAAAATTTCTAAAGTATCACGATGGAACAAGATTTTAAGCTCGCCCACGGTGTCACCTGTAATTTGCGCACGTGCCAAATGACGGAAAGATGCCTGACCCACTTCATACGGAATTTTTTCTTCCGTTAACTGTTGTTCAGTTTTACCAATCGAAGAAATTTCAGGAATTGTATAAATACCTGTAGGAATATCCGTTACAGGTGCAATTCCTTCTTCACCGCTCATGTTAGAACCAGCACAGCGACCTTGGTCATATGCAGCAGATGCAAGTGAAGGCCAACCGATTACATCACCCGCAGCAAAGATATTCTCTACTTCAGTTTGATATTGATCATTCACAGTTAATTGACCACGGCTGTTTGGTTTGATACCTACATTTTCTAGGCCTAAACCATCGGTATTACCAGAACGGCCGTTACACCACAAAATCGCATCCGCTTTAATTTTCTTACCACTTTGCAAGTGAAGCACCACGTGATCATCATGTGTTTCAAGATGATCAATCTGCTCGTTGTGGCGAATCAGTACACCCTGCTCACGTAAACGATATGACAATGCATCTGAAATTTCATCGTCTAAATAACTGAGTAATTTGTGCTGTGTATTGATCAAATCGACTTTGTGGTCTAGACCAATAAAGATAGAGGCATATTCACAACCAATCACACCTGCACCATAAATGATGATTTTTTGGATTGAATAATCCAGATCCAAAATTTTGTCTGAATCAAATACGCGAGGATGATTAAAGTCTAAAGCAGCTGGACGGTAAGGACGTGAACCTGTAGCAATCACTAATTGCTGGAATACTAAAGTTTCCGTCATACCTTCATTGCTAAAAATCAAAACAGTGTTTTGATCTTGGATATACGCACGGCCGTGGAAAATATCAATTTTATTACGGTCATAAAAACGTGAATGCGTTTCAACTTGTTGTTGAATCACTTTATGCGCATTACGTAACACCTGTTTCATCGTGAACTGTTTCCATTCACCGACTTTTTGGAACATAGGGTCACGTTGGTAACGTAAAATGCTTGAAACGGTCTGACGTAATGCTTTACTTGGAATTGTTCCTACATGGGTACAGTTACCACCAAGCTGTTCACGCATATCTACAATAGCAACTCGCTTACCTGATTTAGCAAGTTTCATTGCAGCGCCTTCACCCGCAGGGCCAGAACCCAGAACTACCGCATCGTATTTCACGAAAGTTCCACTAACGACCTCTTTCTTACGTGGCATTCAACGCTCCTTTACAAATATTCTTTAATCTAGGCTGTATTATGACGTATATCCTAACTTTTTTGGATATTTAGCTCACATATATTATGTGATAACCACATTTATTATATGAATATCGTTTTCCCCCTATTTAAGCTCAAGTCCGCTATAATGATCGAGCTAATTTTTTGAATATCTCCTTGTCAAAAACAGTGGAAAAGTTGAATATGTCTGAGAACCGTAAACCTGTACAGGGTGTAAAACTTCGTGGCGCAGAAAAAGTCGCTCGCATACCTGTGAAGGTCGTGCCAACGGTTGAAACGCCTCGTAAGCCTGACTGGATTCGGGTCAAAATGGCTGCCCCTGATGAAGTTCAACGTATTAAAACAACTTTACGCGCACAAAAATTACATACCGTGTGTGAAGAAGCGGCTTGCCCGAACTTACCTGAATGTTTCGGTGGCGGTACTGCAACCTTTATGATTATGGGCGATATCTGTACTCGTCGTTGCCCATTCTGCGACGTTGCGCATGGTCGTCCCAATGCTCTTGACCCAGATGAACCACGTCACATGGCAGAAACCATTGCCAATCTTGGTTTGAAATATGCCGTAATTACGTCGGTCGACCGTGATGACCTAGTTGATGGCGGCGCACAGCACTTTGTTGACTGTATTAAAGAAGCTCGTGACTTGAGTCCAAAAACACTTTTGGAAATTCTAGTTCCTGACTTCCGTGGTCGTATGGATGTTGCCCTTCGTATTATGACGGAGTGTCCACCTGATGTCTTTAACCACAACATTGAAACCGTGCCACGTTTGTATAAAGCAATGCGTCCGGGTTCTGACTACCAACACTCTTTAAACTTATTAAAAATGTTTAAAGAATACTGCCCAGATGTTCCAACAAAATGTGGTTTGATGGTCGGTATTGGTGAAACTGAAGAAGAAGTGATCGCGTTATTAGACGACTTAAAAGCACACGATGTTGACTATGTCACCATTGGTCAGTACTTACAGCCCTCTAAAGAACATGCACCGATCGATCGTTTCGTTACACCTGAAGAGTTTGATCGTTACACAGCACATGGTCAAAAGCTTGGTTTCAAAAACATTTGGGCTGCACCAATGGTTCGTTCAAGCTACTTTGCTGACCGTCAATACTATGGTGAGCCAGTACCTGCGGTACGTCGTAAAACTGATCCTGCAAAGAAAATTGCAGTTCAAACGATTGAAGCTTAATCACGCAAAGATTTAAAACATCGCAAATTAAAGCCCTCATTGATTGAGGGCTTTTTTTGTGGCTTTCACACACTCAGCCCAATTCGTTTCCCAATATAAGATCTTTCGAAAATAGTGCGTTCCTTAAACGTTATCCAATATATCGAATCATCCAAGTTTACGTAATGTGACATTTTTTTGCCCGATAGGGATTGTATTGTGATTATTTATTAATCAATCTATTGATAACACTTTATTTACGCTTTCATTATATTCGCGCAATTGTCCAATCATACTCACCAGCCGAGTGATGCCATTTTGACAGTCTCATGCACTTTAAAATCAGAAAGACAAAAGATAAGATCATTTTTAAACGCATGTAGGCTGTTTTAAACGCATAACGCTCTGGCCCTTGTCACTGGAGCCATAACAAATGCTATTTATACTCAGTGCAGTACTCTTTATTTTTGCTCTTTGGGCCGTTTTTTTCTTTGAACTTTCACGAGCTGTAGGCGCAATAACACTGATATTTGTTTCAATTGCACTCGCCTTTTTAAGCCCATGGTCATTAATACTTGGCATCCCGCTTATTGCTTTAAGTTTAGTTATGTTGATTGACCCACTGCGGCTCAATCTGCTCACCAAACCTGCCTATAAAACCTTAGCAAATGCGATGCCGAGTATGAGTATTACGGAACGTGAAGCGTTAGATGCAGGAACAAGTTGGTGGGAAAAAGAGCTATTTATGGGCGCGCCTGATTGGAAAAAATTTGAGGCTTATCCCTACCCTCAGCTCAGCGCTGAAGAACAATCCTTCATTGATAATGAAGTCGAACAACTTTGTGCCATGCTCAACGAATGGGATATTCACCATAAACACAAAGACCTCCCACCAGAGGCTTGGCAATTTATTAAAGATAATGGTTTCTTAGGACTGGTGATTCCAAAATCTTACGGGGGCCGTGAATTTAGTTCATTTGCACAAAGCCGTGTCATGAGCAAAATTGCATCCCGATCACTGACTGCCGCAGTCAGTTGTATGGTGCCCAACTCGCTTGGACCCGGGGAATTGCTTCTACACTATGGTACTGAAGCACAAAAAGACCGATATCTCCCAGGCCTTGCCAAAGGTGAAGAAATTCCATGTTTTGGACTCACCAGTCCTGAAGCCGGTTCGGATGCAGGCGCTATTCCAGATACAGGGGTCGTCTGTTATGGCACCTTTGAGGGACAACAAGTGCTCGGCTTAAACATGAATTTCTCTAAACGCTGGATTACCCTTGCACCGATTGCCACTGTCATTGGTCTGGCATTTAAGTTATACGATCCAGATGGCTTATTGGGAGATAAAAATAAAACGGAATATGGCATCACCTGCGCGCTGCTACCGGCGAGTCATGACGGTGTCGTTACAGGTCCACGTCATAATCCAGGCTCACCGTTTATGAATGGGACAGTTGAAGGCAAAGATGTCTTTATCCCCTTAGATTGGATCATTGGTGGGATTGAAAATGCCGGCAAAGGCTGGCGTATGCTAATGGAATGTTTAGCGGTCGGTCGTGGTATTTCACTCCCTGCATTGTCAACGGCAGCTGGAGAAATGGCATATTTAAATGTCGGTGCATTTGCCAAAGTTCGTCAGCAGTTTAAAATTTCTGTAGGTAATTTTGAAGGTGTACAGGAAGCTTCGAGTGATATCGCATCAGATGCTTATATGCTTGAAGCATTTCGCTATTTGGTGACTTGTGGTTTAAACCAAGGCGGCAAACCTGCTGTAATGACTGCAATGGCCAAATACTATGCCACTGAAACCATGCGTAAAGTAGTCAATCATGGCATGGACATCGTCGGTGGACGTGCCGTGCAAATGGGACCTCGTAATTTTTTAGCTTTGAATTATCAGGCCATTCCCGTATCAATTACCGTCGAAGGCGCCAATATTTTAAGTCGCTCTCTGATGATTTTTGGACAAGGCTCCATGCGTTGTCATCCATATTTATTTGAAGAGCTACAATTACTTCAAGCCGAAGATAAAAACACTGCACTCAATACATTCAACGAAATGCTCTTTAAGCACTTGGGCTATACTTTTAACCGAACTGCACGTGCCTTTGCTTATGCGTTCACTGGTGGCCCATCAGACTCACCTGCTTCAGCAGATGAATTTAGTCGCCCCTACTATAAAAAAATTAATCGATTCAGTGCCGATTTCGCGCTGACTGCAGATATGTGTCTTGGCCTTTTAGCCGGCGATATTAAACGTAAAGAAATGCTTTCGGGACGTTTGGCGGACATTCACTCTTATTTATTTATAGCAACGGCTATTCTTAAATATTATGAACAAGGTCAAAGAAGCGAAGCTGAACAATTACATGCGCAACTTGCATTAGATAAAGCTTTGTACAATGTTGAAGAAGCTTTCCACGGCTTATTTAATAACTTCCCAATGCGACTAGCAGCAAGCGTAGTAAAAATCATCTGCTTTCCGTTTGGACGAGTTGTTGCTAAACCGACAGACCGTTTAAAACGTGAAGTTGCCACTCAAATGATGCTAGACAATACTTTCCGCCAAGAACTGAAAAAGCACGTGTATTACAGCACTGCAGCAGATGAAGTTTCTGGTCGTATGGAAAATGCCTTTTTACAATTGTTGAAAATTGAACCGCTGTGGAACCAATTTAAAAAAGCTGAATCTAAAGGCCAATTTAAAGGTTTAACTTTTGAAGCACATATAGCCGATGCAATTGCACAAAAAGTCATTACTGCCTCCGAAGCTGAACAGCTCAGCACTTACAACATTCAACGCTATGACAGTATGCTCACAGATGTTTTCGATATGCAACTCATCCACGAACTTGAGCTATCCAATCCACATTTAACCATTGCACCAGAAGTGAAAAAGCAACAACACACCGATGATGAACCAGAAGCATTTCTGCGATATTAATCAGCTTCTGCATCGCTTTTAAACTTAATTTTACTCAAAATAAAAGCCATTCCACTGTTAAACAATGGGATGGCTTTTTTATACGACCATCAGCCAATGGTATCGCAGAGTCAAAGGTATAGGCTGTACTGCAAAATTACATCACAGAGGGTTTGCTGCATGTCAAAACAAGATTATGAAAATGGCTTAAAAGTTCGTACTGAAGTTATGGGTGAGAGTTTCGTCAAACGTGCGCAAGACAATACCGTGCCATTTACTCAACCTTTGCAAGATTGGATTAATGAGCATGCATGGGGTTCAACTTGGCAGCGTGAAGGCGTTTTACCCCGTAAATATCGCTCACTGATTACTATTGCATTTTTAACAGCACAAAAAAGTCCGACAGAACTCAAAGGTCATGTCCGAGGTGCTTTAAATAACGGGGCGACTGTAGAAGAAATTCAGGAAGTATTACTTCATAGTTTGCCATATTGTGGTGCACCAGCGACTCAAGAAGCCTTTCGTGCGGCGCTTGAAGTCATTAACGACTATCAAAAATCTGAATAAGATACTGCGTTATAAAACAGTTTTAGAAAACTACGCTTAGCGTGGTTTTCTAAAGGGTTTCATCTTGTTTTTAACTTAGGACCTTAAATGCAGTGAATCCCGAATCAAATCCAGTAGACATTAAAATTATAGAAGAATTCATTCACTTCAAATCGAACTTGATATCCCAATTCTGTAAGCTCAGCAGATAAACTTCGAATCTCTTCTAAAGCTAAATGCTTGGGTAAAACCGTAAATACGGCGGTATTCCCCTGTTTGGCATTTTCCTCAATCAGCAAAGCCAAACGTGTCTTATATAAGGCGATATCTAAATTGGCTTGACTGGATAAAACTTTGGCATGTTCAGCGGGTAAAAAGCTCATATTCTTATACGCTTATCTGATTATTATTGCTTATAAATTAAGCCAAATTCAGCAAAGCGTGCAATGCATTTTTGTAATTGATATTTCAATTTCAAAGCGCATTGTTTGGCGCAAACGAAGCTCTTCAAAGCGATGTGCAAAAAAGGAACTCAAAAAAAATCCCTCATGAAGAGGGATTTTCTATGCTAGCGGGGTAATGGAATATATTGCGAGTCACTGTTTTGAGTTTGCGGTTTACGCTCTCCCACTTGTACCGGCAATGTCATCACCTTTCCGTCTCGCTCAATGTCAATTTGCATAGTGCTCAATGGCGCTTGTTGTGCAACGTAGTTGATTAAATGCGAAGTCGAGGTAATTAGCTCATTATTCACTTTCATGATTTTATCACCACGTTTTAAACCTGCTTGTGCTGCAGGTCCATTGCGAATGACATCTGCGACAATCACGCCATTCACCCGTGGATCTAAAATATTTTCTTGTTTAATTGGAAGTAAACTAATACCTAACCAACCACGTACCACTCGCCCATCTTTTAAAATAGCGTTCAGCACTTGTTGGCACACTTTTGCAGGAATGGCAAAACCAATCCCCAAAGAGCCACCTGACTGCGAGAAGATCGCGGTATTTACACCAATTAAGTTCCCTGCAACATCAATTAAAGCACCACCAGAGTTGCCGGGGTTGATCGCAGCATCTGTTTGAATAAAGTCTTCGTAAGTGTTGATTCCCAAATCTGAACGACCTGTAGCTGAGATAATCCCTTGCGTAACCGTCTGACCCACGCCAAAAGGGTTACCAATCGCTAGGACGACATCACCGACTTCATTGCCACTTAGCTTAAATGGCAAAACCGGTAATTGACTCATTTCAATCTTAATCACAGCTAGGTCTGTATCTGGGTCTGTACCCACAACTTTCGCTTCAGCACGACGACCATCATGTAAAGCCACAACGATCTGATCGGCCTGCGCAATCACATGGTTATTCGTCAAAATATAGCCATCTGGACGAACAATCACACCAGAACCTAAACTATTTTCGTTTTGATTGGTTTGATCTGGAAGTTGATTACCAAAAAACTCACGGTAAACCGGATCATTTAATAAAGGATGATCCAATTGTTTCACTTTTTGCGTAGTGAAAATATTGACAACCGCTGGAGCCGCAACTTTTACCGCAGCACTATACGAAACTACACCGCCTGTACGCGACGTATCAATGAGGGGCTCAACCTTTTCTGCAGGCATTTTGACCCCATCTGGGGCAATGGGTGCTTTAGGTTTTTGAACCTGTTGCCATGTAAAGAAACCGATGATCACAAGTATTAATAATACCCAAGGTAACCATGTAAAGGTCCGACGCACGTCTATATCCTCTAAATTTTATAATTCATTGATGGCTAAATAATTTATATCGTATTGTAATGTAATATTTTCAACAAACTTAAAAATAAACACAGAGATTTGTGATTCTTTAGTTACAATTTAAACAATCGTAAATTTTGATGCATCTTTTTGAGATTTTGGACAGTATATGGCTCAGTTAAGTGAAATTATTCAATGGTGTGATAGCACACTCAAAGCACATGAATTTAAGGACTATGCTCCCAACGGCTTGCAAATTGAAGGCTCAGCAGAAGTGCATAAAATTTTATGTGCAGTTACCGCGTCACAAACAGCGATTGAAGCCGCGATAGCAGCAAAAGCTGATTTGCTATTGGTACACCATGGTTATTTTTGGAAAGGTGAAGCTTACCCAATCACAGGTATGCGTGGCAAACGAATCAAAAGCCTGATCAAAAACGATATTTCACTCGTTGGTTATCACTTACCTTTAGATAGTCACCCTACTTTAGGTAATAATGCAGCGATAGCAGATTTGCTCGAATTAGAGAATATTGAAGCCTTAGATCCTACTGAGCGCAATCCTATTGGCAATGTTGGTTATTTAAAACAAGCCATGACTCCAGCGGCGTTTAAAGAGTTCGTTTCTGAAAGATTAGGATTTGATGCCATTCACCTGGCGGCAGATAAACCCTCTATTCAAAAAATTGGTTTTTGTACGGGTGGCGCACAGGACTTTATTGGCAAGGCGGCTGCATTAGATTGTGATGCGTACATTTCAGGTGAAGTGAGTGAACGCACTTTTTATGAGGCTGAAGAATTAAACGTGCATTATTATGCATGTGGACATCATGCAACCGAGCGTTATGGTGTACAACGACTTGCGAAAGCTATTTCAGAACAGTTCAATATTGAGTATAGTTATTTCGAATTAAATAACCCGATTTAATTTAAATCGTCCTGGTCTTTGGCTCAGTCCTTATACGTATATTTTCAGGCTTTATTCTGTATTGTTATTTATAAGCAATGCGCATTTTACTGCAAGAATCTATTACAATAACGGCACTTAATGTCAAAACCCAGCAAAATGCAAGGAATTGAAAACATGACAACGATTACTTTACCAGCGTTACCTTACGGTTACGAAGATCTTGCTCCTCATATCAGCAAAGAAACTTTAGAATACCATCACGACAAACACCACAATACTTATGTGGTTAACCTAAACAAAGCAATTGAAGGTACTGACCTTGCTGGCAAAACTTTAGAAGAAATCATCACTGCTGTTAAAGGCGATGCTTCTAAAGCTGGTATCTTCAACAATGCAGCTCAAGTATGGAACCACACATTCTACTGGAACTGTATGGCTAAAAACGGTGGCGGTAAAGCTACTGGCGCTTTAGCAGCTAAAATCGACGAAGCTTTTGGTTCTTACGAAAAATTCGCTGAAGAATTTGCAAATGCTGCTGCAACTCAGTTCGGTTCAGGTTGGGCTTGGTTAGTTGCTGACGAAGTAAACGGCAACCTTTCTATCCTTAAAACTTCAAATGCTGACACTCCACTTGCTCACGGTAAAGTTGCTGTGTTGACTATCGACGTTTGGGAACACGCTTACTACATCGATTTCCGTAACGCTCGTCCTAAATACATCTCTACTTTCTTAGAAAGCCTAGTGAACTGGGACTATGCAAACGCTAAATATGCAGGTCAAGCTGCTGGCGTTGAAAAATAAGTTTTAAAACTTATTCAAAAGTCAAAAAAATCACCCTTTTAGGGTGATTTTTTATGCTTTAAATATCATACTGCCACAACAAACAATACTACACAAAAGAATGAATCAAGAGCCATTACTAATCATAAAAGCAAAATATACCAAAATATTAGTGATGTTTATCTTTATCACTATAATCCAGTATGTGAGTTACTCTTATGTTCAAGAATCTATTAAATATAGCTTTAATTCAGCACTAATATTGACTGGATTATCAATTATGGAATTCGTCTTAATTTTACTTATCATCAAAAATGGACTGCCACAAATTAGATTTTTCGAAAGTCATTGTATAATTCAACTTTATATAATGAAAATTCAGTTTAACTATGATCAAATAGAAAGCATATCCATTAACAACACAAAAAGTCACTATAAACTATTACCTGTCGGTAATGAATATTTATTAAGGATTGTATTCAAACACAATCAAAATCTTTTTAATCTACTCCAAAACACCATTAAACCTGTTATGTCTTTTTCTAAATTTCATTTAGACACCTTCGCAAACCATCAAATTTTAGAAATATATTTATTATTCCAAATTATAATTCCTTTAGATCAAGAGAAACGTATAACTACGCTTAAAAATTTAAATCTACAAAATTTGACGATAAAGCAAATCAGCAACCTAGATGATATAAAAAACTTCAAAAATAACCGCTATTTAAGAAAAAATTTCTAGACTTGAACAATAAAAAAACATTCAAATGGTCATTTCATCAAATCTGCTTGACCACTTTAAAATTCATCCCTAAAATGCGCATCAGATTCTCCAATAGCTCAGTCGGTAGAGCGACGGACTGTTAATCCGCAGGTCCCTGGTTCGAGCCCAGGTTGGAGAGCCATCTATTCTTCCATAGCTCAGTCGGTAGAGCGACGGACTGTTAATCCGCAGGTCCCTGGTTCGAGCCCAGGTGGAAGAGCCAGATTCTAAAAAGCCCACTCATTGCGAAGTGGGTTTTTTATCGCCAACTATTTAACAAAGCATACCTACTTTTTTGTTTTTGCTATCCTAAAAAGTATCCGTATATGTACCAAGTTGTCTGATTCGGCTATTTTTAAAACACTTAATTTGATTTTTAAGTATTTTATTTAAATCAGGCTTGACCACCCTCCCATACATCTTTAGAATCCACTTCAGATTCTCCAATAGCTCAGTCGGTAGAGCGACGGACTGTTAATCCGCAGGTCCCTGGTTCGAGCCCAGGTTGGAGAGCCAAATTCTAAAAGCCCACGCATTATGTCGTGGGCTTTTTTTATGCTCTGACTTTTGTTTTAAGATAAGTATAACTTGCTCTATGACCTAAGCTATTCACTTAGCTCTCCGACCACATTAGAAAGAATAGTCAGAGCTTAAGTTTTAAAAACGCTTTATATTAAAGGTGTTTATATTTAATACATTCAGCCTAAATTTCCTTATTTTTTGCAATTCTGACTTGACCTCACTGCATTTGCCCCATAGAATGCGTGCAGATTCTCCAATAGCTCAGTCGGTAGAGCGACGGACTGTTAATCCGCAGGTCCCTGGTTCGAGCCCAGGTTGGAGAGCCAAATTCTAAAAAGCCCACGCATCATGACGTGGGCTTTTTTCATATATGTAGTTTATTCCGTGCCAGATCTAAGTCAGTTCATATTTTTTATTATTGGTTGCTTGGCAACTTTTGCCCTTGTCTGCTTAGTCTTTCCGAGACTGTTTAGAAGCAAACAAAAGTTTTTCCCACGTCGTGTAATCACTGCCTTTGAAAGTAAGATGTTTCATCGTTTAAATGAAGCATTTCCGGACTACCACATTTTAGCACAAGTGGCGTTTAGCGCACTGATCACCACTCAAAATTACAAAATCAGAAATAGATTTAATCGAAAAGTCACTGATTTTGTCATACTTGACCAAACTTACGATGTGCTTGTAATTATCGAACTGGATGACCCCAGTCATATAGGCAAAGAGCAAGAAGATGCTGAACGTGATGCAATGCTTGAAGAAGCTGGCTACCGTGTAATCCGCTACACCAGTATTCCAACAGTTCACACGCTCAGGCATGATGTAAATAAATAGTTGTAAAATACGTAAATCAAAATCAAACATTGAGTGAATGCGCATTGCATTCACATCCACAATGTAAGCTGAATTTTATTGAGCATTTGACTCTTGAACAGCCAGCACTTCTGATACTGCTTGGTCAGCCTCAGCAGCCAAAGCCGCATCTTGAGCTTCTTTTTCTTTAATACGCTCAATCATTTCAGCTTGTTGTTGCTTATACTTTTCTTGGTTTTTAGCATCACTATTGACTGCAAGAAAAGCCATACTGACCAAAAATATAGGAATCAATAGCCCAAGTGCCATCAAAATGATCATCTTTTTGGTATTGGGTTTTGGCTTAACTTCAGACATAACGATTCTTTCATTTACATAAATAATTCGACGCCCAATATAGCAAAAAACAAAATTCGCTCAAGCCTTCATATCATTCTTTGCTCGAACTAACGATGCCCCTCATTTTCACGGATTGAATGATTAACAATCCAATATTCAATAAAAAAAGGAGACATGCTCCTTTTTTATTATTTAAAAACTTAGCTTGAAGCAGCTATACCCGTACAATGTGGACTTTGGCTCGCATCTTTTTGCTCATTGGTTAAATCGATACCTGTACCTGCGGACATTTTAGCTTGAATAAATTCGACCGCTTGCGCATTTCTACAGATAATCGCCTGTGTATGACTTGCATTTGGCACAACGTCTAATTGATAACCTTCAGCATAATTTGCCTCTGGGAAATACTTCGTCGCTTGCGTTTTCATATTTTCAAATAAAGCTTGAGTCACAGGAGGTAATACAGCTTTATCTTCTTCACCTTGAATAATATAAACAGGGGCTTTAATTACTTTGGCAGCAGTTGCATTTGTCGCTGGCTGATTATCATTTAAAAATTTCTGAACAACGGGATCGGTATCGATTTTATTCAAATCAATTCCGTACTGTGAAACCGTATGCGTTGGATCTTTTAAGAATTCAATCACAGCTGCTTTAAACTGTTCTTGCAAACCATTTGCGCCATTTGGATCGGCATAACTTAAACATGCACCGTCATCCCCTGTACGCCCATAGGCTTTTTCTGCAATAACACCGGCATCAGCAGTAAAAATATTTTTTAAATCATAATTTGGCTCATAGGCTTTAATACCTGAACTGGTCAATGCAGCATATGCCAAAAGCTCAGCATAGCCATCTGCAATTTGATCAATTAACGCTTGTGCTTGAACCTCCGAAAGCTGCCCCATACTAAGTGCATAACGCACTTGTGCCAACTGTTCATCCAATCTATTCAATCCATGGGCTTTAGGTTGACCATTTGCATCAACATTTAGTTTTGGATCTAAATAGATCTTAATAATCGTGCCTAAACTCGACGCAGGTGCGGCTGCTACTGCACCTTTATAATTAGTATCGGTATTCGCAAATTCCGCCGTCCCTAAGGATGCATGACCACCTTGCGATTGACCAATCGACATCCACTGACCATTGAGTTGCTTACCATAATGTTCTTTTGCCGCTTTAACTGCAGTAAGCGCCGAATTTGCCGCACTCGATAAATTAAGGTATGGATGAACTCCCTTGGTTCCTAAACCCTCATAGTCTGGTGCCACAATTACATAACCTGCCGCCATAAGCGTGTTAGCTAGAATTTTAAAGCGTGGATGAATTACATTTTTACTTGGCGCACATTCATCTCCAGCTCCGACTGTTCCATGCTCCCATACCACAACACGATAACCATCTTTAGGTTGAGTAGCTTTTGGAAACAACACTAAAGCCGTTGCTGTTGCTGCTTTCCCCTGCACATTGGTCATGTTATACGTCATGACTTTTATGGACGATGTATTGTCTACAGTATCTAAAGCATAATTTGCTTCAGACACAAATGTTGATTTTTGATTCGAAGATGATGAGTCATTATCATCGTCATTACACGCGGTTAAAGACAGCATAGAAACTGCAACTGTCAAAGCTAATGCTATTTTTGAACGTTTCATAAAATATCCTTTTTAATCATTATTCTTTAAACATGAAACTACATGCCTTTTTATTAATGCATAAAAAAAAGCACCCGAATAGGATGCTTTAGTTCATTTTAAAAAGTTTCAGATCAATGACATTAAAGCGTCAGGGCCATGAAAATTCCAATAAAAATCATAAGCCCTACCCAGCGGTTATGGCGAAACGCCCAAAAACATAACTGCGGATCACGGCCTCTGGTTTTAGTCCATTGGTAAATAAAATCGGCAGCCACAGCCAACATTGCAACTAAACCAAATGGCATCAAGAGATCTTCTAAATACAACGCAGAACCAATCAGTACAATGCTTAGCGCCTGTAATAAAGAAATGATTTCTATATCATATTTACCAAATAAAATCGCAGTTGATTTCACGCCAATTTTCAAATCATATTCACGGTCAGTAATGGCATATTGTGTGTCATATGCAACGGTCCACGCCAAATTACCAAAGTACAATAACCAGCAAGTCAAATCAGGTGTTTGCCCCACAGCGGTGTAAGCCATAGGAATCGACCATGAAAATGCCGCGCCTAAAAATACTTGTGGCAGATGCGTGTAGCGTTTCATAAAGGGATAAATGAACGCTAAAAACAATGCACCAAAGGACCAATAAAAAGTTTCTATCGGTAAAAAGAACAACATACATGCGCTAGCAAGTACCAAGATCAAGAACACATATATGGCTTCTTTAGCACTAATCACTCCAGTGGCTAAAGGACGATGTTTGGTTCTTTCCACAGCACCATCGACTTTACGGTCAGCAAAGTCATTAATCGCACAACCTGCTGCACGCATAAATATCGTGCCCAAAATCATGGGAATCAAAATACTGAATTGCGGTGTTCCTTGATTGGCAATCCACAGTGCCCACATGGTTGGCCAAAAAACCAGTTCCGTGCCAATTGGCTTATCGAAGCGACATAAATAGTAATAAGCTTCTAAACGCTGCTGCCAAGTAATCTGTTGCACCACGGCCATGACTGTCCTTCATCTGGTAATGTTATTTCTGCAAATATTGTTCAAAACTCGCTAAAAAAGTTTCCTGAACAATAAATTTACAACCATGCCAAGTATAACAGCTCTGACGTGTCCAACCATCGTCTAGCCACAGTACACGCCGCTCACACTTCGGATTGGTACGCTGAAATAAAAAATGTCCGATCGGTTTTTTACCAATATGCTGAAAAATCCGCGCACGTCCTTGTATGCTAAGGATTGGAAATATACTTTTTGCCTTGACCCACGGCTCAGCTTCACAGCCATATAAATAACTTTCACGTACCCAAGCTGTGTGCTGTATTGGCATTTGTAGCCACCGTGCATCTTGAAGCGTCATACGTTGAAATTGCTCAATACTCGGCTCAACTTTAAATACACCTTGGGCAAAATCTGTTAATTGTTGGGTTAATGAACCCGAAGCATACAACCATGTTCTTAATTCAGGAGACATTCTTTTATCCCGCATTTCGCATGCTTGACGCTGCATATTTCATTTCCCTTTAACCATTTGCTGAGTATAGCGAATCATTAGTGTAACCAACTCAACATCGTTTTTCATGACCAATAGCTTGTTTTCAGTAAAATGAGCAAAACCAAAACAGCTTAAGCACTTCATTACATATGCAATCAACACAAACCTCACATACACAGTATGATGTCGTGGATAACCACTAAATTACACAAGCATAATGTTTCCATTTTACCCGCTACATGTTTTTATTTTTTTCGTTTTACTTTGTGCCAATATCACGGTTCAAGCAAAATCTATTGCCCTCAGTTTTGATGATGGATTAAATCCAGCGTTTAACGCACAAGCGGAACAAATCAATGCTCAAATTTTAAAGCATCTGCATGATCAGCAAATCAAAACTATAGTTTTTCCGAGCCTGATTAAAATTGGTGATTATCAAGGCAAGTAACTGATTCAAGCGTGGGGACAATCCGGCCATCTGATTGGCAATCACAGTGCATTGCACCAAAACCTGAATAAACAAAGTGTCACTGTACACGATTATCTACACAGCATTGAACAGGCGGATACCGTGCTAAAAACGTTGCCGAATTACACACGTATTTACCGCTATCCATTTTTAAAAGAAGGTAATAGCGCTGAAAAACGTGATGCTGTCTATCTATGGCTAGCACAGCATAAATACCGCATTGGCGGAGTCAGTATAGATGCCAGTGACTGGTTTTATAACCAAAAATATCTCGACTATGCCAAACAGCAAGATCAGGACAAATTAGACCCCCTAAAACAAGCGTATATTGCTCACCTGCTTCACCGAGCAGATTATTATGACCAACTTGCCCAGCTCACCATAAATCGTTCACCACAGCATGTTTTACTTTTACATGTGAATGCTATTAATGCCGCATTTTTAAAAGATCTCCTTACCGCCTTTCAGCAACATGGCTGGACTTTTATTTCAGCAGCAGACGCCCTACAAGACCCACTATATTCACAGCGCAGCCAAAACATCCCTGCGGGAGAGAGTGTGATTTGGTCCATTGCCAAAACCAAAGGATTCGAAAACTTACGCTACCCTGCCGAAGATGCGCCATATGAAATCGATAATTTAAAACAGCATGATTTGCAATGATGGTTGGTGAATTGCTAGACATTCAATAAAAATGACCTGCTGTGTTTCAGGTCATTTTTTAAGTTCAATTTTTTTAGTGTTGAATTAAAAGTTATCTGTCTTGGCAATGGCTTCAAACTTGCCTTGCGGCGTTTTTATTAAAACCAACCCTTCGGTCGTAATATAAAAACTTTCAGGGTATTCAAACTCCAATGCCAGCTCTGGGTTTTTCAGCTCGACAAATTGAGCCTGCTTATAACCTTCAACTGTCCGTCCCACTTCCAAATAAGTCACTTCTGAGAAGTTGAGTTTAAATCCCTTTGCCTGATCCGCTGGATCAATCCAAGGGAAAAAACCGGTATGTTTTTTACGTGGTTTTGCCATGTTTAGATATTCATTCAACTCTTTGCTTTATCTTAACCCATCCCATAAAAAAACCCGCACAAGGCGGGTCTTTTTACAGTGAAATTCTGTACAGAATTACAAGCTGTAGTACATGTCGAATTCAACTGGGTGAGTAGTCGTGTTAAGACGACGAACTTCTTCAGTTTTAAGTTCGATGTAGGCATCAAGCATTTCTTTAGTGAACACGCCACCTTTAAGAAGGTAATCATGGTCAGCTGCAAGAGCTTCAAGCGCCATATCTAAGCTATGAGCCACTGTAGGGATTTTAGCTTCTTCTTCAGGAGGAAGGTCGTACAAGTTCTTGTCAGCAGCTTCACCTGGGTGGATCTTGTTTTGAATACCGTCAAGACCAGCCATAAGAAGTGCAGCGAAACCTAAATACGGGTTCATCATTGGATCTGGGAAACGTGCTTCGATACGTTTGCCTTTAGGGCTAGAAACATAAGGAATACGGATAGAAGCTGAACGGTTACGTGCTGAGTAAGCAAGCATAATCGGTGCTTCAAAATGTGGAACTAAACGTTTGTACGAGTTAGTCGAAGGGTTTGTGATTGCGTTCAATGAACGAGCATGTTTGATCACACCACCAATGAAGTATAACGCCATTTCTGAAAGACCAGCGTATTCATCACCAGCAAACAAGTTCTTGCCGTCTTTAGAGATCGACATGTGAACGTGCATACCAGAACCGTTATCGCCAACCATTGGTTTAGGCATAAACGTAGCAGTTTTAGCATATTGGTGAGCAACGTTCCAAACAGCATATTTGAACTGTTGTACTTCGTCCGCTTTACGAACCATAGTGTTGAAGCTTACACCGATTTCAAGCTGGCAAGATGCAACTTCGTGGTGATGTACTTCTACACGACCTGGGCCCATGATGTCTTCAATTTTTGCACACATATCTGCACGCATATCTTGTGAAGAATCTACAGGAGGAACTGGGAAGTAACCACCTTTCACACGTGGACGGTGACCAGAGTTACCCGCTTCGTAATCTTTACCAGTAGACCAAGCAGCTTCTTCAGCGATTAATGTGTGACGCGCGCCAGACATATCGATGTCCCATTTTACTTCGTCAAAAACGAAGAATTCTGGTTCTGGACCAAAGAAAGCTGTATCACCGATACCAGTTGATTTTAGGTATTCTTCCGCACGGCGAGCAATAGAGCGTGGGTCACGTTCATAACCTTGACCAGTTGAAGGTTCGATAACATCACAAGTCACAACAACTGTAGCTTCTGCAAAGAACGGGTCGATAAAACAAGTTTCTGCATCTGGACGTAAGATCATGTCAGATGCTTCAATGCCTTTCCAACCAGCAATTGAAGAACCATCAAACATTTTGCCATCTTCAAACGTATCTTCGTCGATTGAATCTGCTGGGTAAGTTACGTGTTGTTCTTTACCCTTAGTATCAGTAAAGCGAAAATCGACCCATTTTGCGCCACTTTCTTGGATGAGTTGAAGGACCTTGTTCGCCATGCTCATTTTGCTCCGATGATTTTTTTGTGCACACTGAAGTGCGTGTTAGTAGTTGGTAGTTATTAAGCAATTACCGTACCAACTTTTAAAAGCTAAGCTAAAATACTGAATTCCTTATCAGAATAGAAGATTTTAGCTCCTTGCTTTTCGACTATTATACTGTGTGTAACAGTAAATGCACCATATTCAGCCACTCTTCATCACTTTTGTTTAAAAACTTCTCGCAGGTGTATCAAAATAGTGCAACTTGGTTTTGCACCAGTATGCACCAAAATGATTAATCGCTTTCAACGATAAAATTATTAGGATTTTATTCAAGCTTTAAGGTCGAATTTAAATACGATAGAAACTAATGGTTTAGCTAGTTCTAGATGGAAAAATACCAGCGTGATAACTATATTCATGATCGATATTTAGGTTTTTTGAGCCCTTAAAGCACTCTTTTTTTGAAGTAGATTTAACCATTTTGTTTTAATTTTGATCAATCTACCTTTGCATTAATTGTGCTCCATTTTGGTGATTTTGCTTCAAAACGGTTCATATTTTTCCAGCTAGAGCCTGAATTGCAATTTTTAACGACAGTAAGCAGATCTTTTTAAAATATCAATTGAACACATTTTAAACACTTAAATTCAGCCTATTGCTTTGTTCAACTTAAATCCTAAATTTATAAGTCGATAATTTGCTGAAATGATTTCAGTTGCGATGAACTTTGGCGAAATTGTTCAGCAGAAATTGAATAATATTTGCTATGATTGGCTGCATTCTAAATATTTCACTATTTTTCTATTTAAAATATCCACACGATATTTGGGTCAATATACAACTATTTAGAATCATTTCGGACTATTCTAAGCACAGTTAAGTGCATAAATTTCAAAGGTTAATACGCTCATGCTTTTGATGATCGACAATTATGACTCTTTTACCTACAACATCGTCCAATATTTTGGCGAGTTAAATCAGGAAGTAAAAGTTGTACGTAACGATGCCGTGACATTGGAAGATATCGAGCGATGGCAACCGAAGTATTTAGTCATTGGTCCTGGCCCTTGTTCGCCAAGTGAAGCAGGTATTTCAATTCCTGCGATTCAACACTTTGCGGGAAAAATTCCTTTACTCGGTGTGTGTTTAGGCCACCAAGCCATAGGACAAGCTTTTGGCGGCGATATTATTCGCGCTAAAAAAGTGATGCACGGTCGTTTATCTGACATGTATCACAGCGATCAAGGCATTTTCAGCAACCTCCCTTCGCCATTTTCAGCAACGCGTTATCACTCTTTGGTGATTGATCAAGCGACTTTGTCTGAATGTTTAGAAGTGACCTGCTGGACCAATGAAGAAGATGGCACGATGGAAGAAATCATGGGAGTCAAACATAAGACATTGCCTGTCGAAGGCGTGCAGTTTCACCCTGAATCAATTCTTAGTGAACATGGCCATCAAATCTTTAAAAACTTCTTAGAAATTTACGCATAATCGAGTGCAAAAAATATTATGAATATTCAACAAGCTTTAAATAACATCACGAAAAATATTGAACTCACTCAACCTCAAATGGAAGAAGTGATGCGTACCATCATGCAAGGTGAAGCGACCGATGCTCAAATTGGCGCACTCATGATGGGCTTACGCCAAAAAGGTGAAAGTATTGATGAAATCACTGCCGCAGCACGTGTAATGCGTGAATTTGCGATCAAAATTGATGTCAGCGATCTGCCACATTTGGTAGATATCGTTGGCACGGGTGGTGATGGTCAAAACTTATTTAACGTCTCTACTGCGTCTAGTTTTGTTATTGCAGCAGCAGGTGCAACTATTGCTAAACATGGTGGTCGTGGTGTTTCATCAAAATCAGGCTCTTCTGATCTTTTAGAACAAGCAGGGATTAACCTTGACCTTAACATGCAGCAAACTGAACGCTGTATTCGTGAAATGGGCGTGGGTTTCCTCTTTGCACCTAATCATCATAAAGCCATGAAATATGCTGCTGGTCCACGTAAAGAATTGGGCTTCCGTAGTATTTTCAACCTACTTGGCCCGCTTACGAATCCGGCCGGCGTAAAACGTTTTGTGATTGGTGTTTTCTCTACAGAATTATGTCGTCCTATGGCTGAAGTTTTAAAACAACTCGGTGCAGAACATGTCTTGGTGGTGCATTCAAAAGACGGTTTAGATGAAATTAGCCTTGCATCAAGTACTTATGTTGCAGAACTTAAAGATGGCGAAGTCACTGAATGGGAAATTCAGCCGGAAGCTGTAGATATCGAGTCGCAAACCTTAACGGGTCTATCTGTAGATAGTGCTGCGGAAAGTCTAAAATTAATTAAAGATGCTTTAGGTAAAAATAAATCTGCACTCGGTGATAAAGCCGCGAATATGATTGCCCTAAATGCAGGTGCCGGTATCTATGTTTCAGGCTTAACCAAAAGCTATAAACAAGGTGTTGCATTAGCACATGACATTATCTATGGCGGTCAAGCCTTAGAAAAAATGGGCATTTTGTCTGAATTTACTAAAACTTTAAAAGAATACGAAGCTTAAGATTAGGACACAGATCATGGTAGATATCGCCAATACAATTTTAGGTAAAATTGTTGACCGTAAAAAAGAAGAATTTGCAGCCCGTCTTAAACAACGTAGCTATAAAGATATCGAAGAGCTAGCCCAAGCAGCTACACCCGTTCGAGGTTTTGCACAAAACCTCGGCTCTAAACGTCCGGGGGTGATTGCTGAAATTAAAAAGGCATCACCATCGAAAGGCATCATTCGTGAAAACTTTAACCCTGCTGAAATTGCGCAGCAGTATCAAGATGCTGGTGCAGCATGTTTGTCTGTTCTCACCGATGCGGATTTTTTCCAAGGCGCAGATGAAAACATTCAGATTGCACGTACGAACTGTGACTTACCTGCGCTTCGTAAAGATTTTTTAATTGACCCTTATGGCGTAATTGAAGCACGTGCATTACATGCTGACTGTATTCTTTTAATTGTGGCTTGTTTATCAGATCAGCAATTGGAAGAAATGTCTAAAACAGCTTTTGAACATAACTTAGATGTGTTGGTTGAAGTGCATGATGAAGATGAGCTGGAACGTGCAATGCGTCTTTCTGACAATTGTCTACTAGGCGTCAATAACCGTAATTTAAAAACCTTTGATGTTGACCTCAACACATCATTACGTTTGAAAAAGTTACTTGAACCTTCTCGCCTACTCGTGACAGAAAGCGGTATTGCCACACCCACAGATGTTGCCATGATGCAAGAACATGATATTCATGCATTCTTGGTCGGTGAAAGTTTTATGAAGCAGCCACGCCCTGATCAGGCGTTTAAGGAGCTGTTTGGTGTGCCTGATAAAATATAAATGAAATATGTAGGGTGAGTTCGCTCACCCTTTTTCTCCTTTGCATCCATATTAAAAAAATTACACATCCTTTTTATAATTTTTATTCATTTGAGAATTAAAAATAATGAAGTCGATTATTTCTTCTACTCTTCTATTCATTTCATTAATCTTGGTTTCACTACACCAGATGAGTTGGGCAAAAAATATAACTCTGTATACAGGCTCACCGTATCTTATTGACCAAAATCATATCCTCTACTTTAATATTTCCACTATGCCCGAAGGCATCATTGCTGCGCAGATTGACCTAAATCAAATTTTTCCAAATATAAATACTCACGTGCTAAAGGGCAAAAATTATGATTTCAATAAGAATCAAATTGAAATCATTAGTTATCAAGGCTTACCAATAGTCATTAATTACTCAATCAATACTAAAAACAAGAATATTGAAAATTCAACCTATTTTTCTATTTCTAAAGAACATAAAAATTCTTTATCAAAACCAATCAATATTAAATCTCACCCTATTTCCATGGAAAAATTAAATTATTTTGAACAGATTTTTTATAAAGATATCCCTCATTTATTGAAAAAAAATTTAGCTGATGAGCCATATTTAATAAATATATTCATGTTCCATGCAGCAATAAATGATTTTGATGATATGAATGATTTTTTCCAAAATGCGATAAAGAACCTGACACAGAAAAATGATATTGATAATTATGAAAAAGCCAAAAATTTGTA
The DNA here is from genome assembly GCF_013418685.1 of Acinetobacter sp. YH12129. Taxonomy (NCBI): domain Bacteria; kingdom Pseudomonadati; phylum Pseudomonadota; class Gammaproteobacteria; order Moraxellales; family Moraxellaceae; genus Acinetobacter; species Acinetobacter sp. YH12129. The sequence continues at coordinate 167,001 of NZ_VPBP01000004.1, read as the reverse complement.
TCTTGAATATTTAAATTTTGGTGAAAACAATGAATTTTATGATACCACCTTAATTATGGCGGCTATCGAGCACACAGATATTTCTTTCATCAAAAAAATGAAGCTGAGAAAAATAAATGAACTTGTAGTAGATGAAGTTGAACCACAAACATATTATTTCACTAGATGCTCCCCATTAGGTAAAGCTATCCGCCTAAATCAATATCAGATAATTTCTTATTTACTTGAAAAAGGCGCTTCAACCGAAATCGTGTGTATTTCTAAATTTAATGAAGAACAATCAGCATTAGCTCTTGCAGAACAATATAAAAATAAAAAAGTTATTAAATTAATTAATTCAACTTTGAAGCCCAAATAGGACTTGTAATGAATTAGGAGATCTTCTTTATATAAAGTCTTTCCAGTTCAAATCAGTGCCATTTAAGGCTATAATTGCACTAAATTTTTGTATATTTCCCGTTTTTTCATTATGAGCAAACACGATTCTTCGCTTTCAAAAGATCAGTACAACCTACTGAAATCTTTTAAAAAGCAAATTACGAATCCACATTCCTCAACGATTGCTAAACAGCCTGAGCCAACGCCAAAGACTGTTGAACAAGAGCAGGAAGAAGACTTCGCGCTTTTCCAAAAGCAAATGCAAGGTGTTCAAAAAATGAATGCAGGAAATACTGCAAAAATGGAAAAAGTGGGTCGTAAAAAACCTGATGCGCAAACGTTGGCTAAACGTGCTGCTGCAATTGGTCCTATGGAAACAGATGATGCATTACTTTCTGATACGCAAGCGATGCTCAACCCTGTTGCCAGTCAAGCTGCTTTAAGCTATCGCATTGCAACCTTACAACATAAAGTTTTTGAAGATTTGAAAGCTGGTAATCTACGTTGGTTTGAAGCTGTCGACTTACACGGTTGCACTGTTGAAGAAGCCCGTTCTGCCGTGCTGCAAATTATTCAAATGGCGAAAGATGACAATCAAAACGTCATTAAAATTGTGCATGGCAAAGGTCCAGAAGCAATTTTAAAAACTTATGTAAATAGTTGGTTACGTCAACACCGTGACGTATTGGCATTTGTGAGCGCCCCAGAAAAACAAGGCGGTACAGGTGCTGTACTGGTTCTGCTTAAACGTGCAGAAAAGAACCCACAGTTTAAACAATAATCGGATTTAACTCCAAAAGAAGGCATTGTAATAGTTTTCTGCTACAATGCCGTCCTTGTTCAATCTCTCAGTGTAAGTGAACACGTCTTATGTCTATGCAGCAATCCTACGCAAATATCCTAACTGCCGTTGGTGAAGATCTGAATCGCCCAGGTCTTAAAGATACGCCTATGCGTGCTGCTAAAGCTTTTTCATATCTTACTTCTGGTTATAGCCAGACACTTGAAGAAGTGACCAACAATGCGGTTTTCCCATCCGATAACCGTGAAATGGTCTTAGTTAAGAATATCGAATTCTATTCTTTGTGCGAGCACCATTTATTGCCATTTTATGGCCGTGTACATATTGCTTATCTCCCAGAAGGCAATGTTTTAGGTTTATCAAAATTTGCACGTATTACAGAAATGTTTGCCCGTCGCTTACAAATTCAGGAAAACCTCACTCAGCAGATCGCTGAAGCTGTGGCTGAAGTGACTGGTGCACGTGGTGTTGCTGTGGTGATTGATTCAGCTCACATGTGCATGATGATGCGTGGTGTAGGTAAACAAGAGTCTACAACACGTACCGTTTCTTTTGTCGGTGACTTTAAAACCAATAAAGAAGAACGCCGTGAATTCTTAAGTGCTGTGCCTGAAAGCTATTAATAGAACATTCAGCGTTAGCACTCATAAAAAAAGCCTCGAGCTCTTGAGGCCTTTTTTATTTGTGTTTTAATGTCGCAAATCGTTTGCTTTGATAGCAAAGCACTATTTTCAGGATGAATCATGTCAGATGTATATATTGCCGGTCAGGGTTTAGCGCAAGCCAAACACAGCATAGACTTCCCTCGCCCAGACCGTTTGGTTCAGGGCAATCCTAAACGTGAAACTGCAAGCCTGTATGTACACCCCAATATGGACTGCGGGATTTGGCAATGTGAAGTTGGCGCATGGAATATTGTCTTTGCACCGAACAAACAAGAGTTTTTTACTATCCTTGAAGGATTAGTACGTATTCATGATCAACAAGGCGGATATATCGAGGTTTCCGCTGGCCAAGCGGGCATTATTCCCCCATCGTTTCAGGGCAAGTTTGAAGTTGTCGAAGCCGTCAAAAAATACTATGTGGTTGTCGAAGTTTAAATTACGGTACATCTCGCATAAAGCGTATTTACCCATAAAAAAAACTCCCATATGTGGGAGTTTTTATTCTCAGGATGAATTAGATATACGACAAATGCTTTGTGACTTGAATACAGTTTCGACCATTATTTTTTGCTGCGTACAAGGCATGATCTGCGGCATCTAAGAAACGCTGATAGTCAGGATGTCCATCATACTGCACACAACCAATACTTACGGTAAAACTAAATTGCTGACCTTGTGCCGTTCGGATCAGGCCCTTTTCAATATATTGGCGAATATTTTCTGCAATTTTCATCGCACGGTTTACACCAGTATCCACCAAGAGTAATAAGAACTCTTCCCCACCGATACGGAATGCATAATCGCTACCTTGACTATAACGCTGTAAGGCTTCGGCAATAAATTTAAGTGCAAGATCACCTGCCGCATGACCAAACTTATCATTGATCATTTTAAAATAATCCGCGTCAAAGGCGAGCAAAGACAACGGCGTTTCATTTTGCCGCGCAAAGGTAATTTCACGTGAAATAATCGTACTGAGATAACGACGGTTCAGAAGTTGAGTTAAAGAATCATTGCCAGACTCAATATATTCAGCCACTTGAAATAGTTGATCGACTAAATGCTGAATTTCACGGTTCAATTCACGAATCTGTTGAATCAACTGTTGCAGCTGATCTTTTTCCGTCATCTGCATCGTTTGCTGGGTTAATTGATCGACTTCATAAATTCGGTCAATAATCAGTTGCACCTGATCTGAACCTGAAAAAGCATATGCCGCTTTATTAATGAACCATAGCCCAAACTCTGATTTTGAAAATAAGGGATGATAAAAACCAACATTGCCCGAAAAGATTTTAAACATCAGTTCATTTTCCCAATCGAGCAATGAACCCCGTTGTTTATCTTTATGCACGGCCACATCTTGCATCGCAGAAAATAAGCGATAATTGTGTTTTGTTTCTTGGTTTTTTTCCGTATTGATCTCATAAGATCGGCACATGATTTCAGTGCTGAACCCCATAATTTGTACAATATAACTACACATATGGAGAATATTTTGTGTTTGGTTTAACTCTAAAATTTCAAATATTTTACGTTCTATTTCACGCACACCACGTATGATGAACCATGACGGAATACCAACACGCGCGTGTACCATTCCAACTTTCTGCTGTCTTTTGACTGAGCTTTCAAATTCACCATTCAGTGCGACATTAAACGTTTCTAACAACCATTTTCTTAAAGTGTCGATGAGCCTTTTTTGAATGATATCGTCTTTAAAAAATTCAGCTGACTCTGGCTCACGTGACATTTGTTCATAAAAAACAGTAACTAAATGTTCAACATGCCTTTGGATAAATTGCAATGCTGCAAGATGTTCATTTTCAGTATATTGATCACAAATATCTTTCCAAGCCTGACTTAGACCTGTAATACATTCTTGATTCATTCGGTGACACAAACCACAGCTATTACAAAGCTAGCAATCATACCTTGCTTTACTTACATAAAAAAACAAATTTATTTGATATTTCATATTTTATCTATCTTAAAAATTAATAGAAAAATACATAACTCAATTTCATTTTATTCCAATCTTGATCATCTTGTTGCTGGTATTCGTATCCTAGTCTTAAGGCATGTTGTTGGGTTACGATATATTGTAATTCAGCATCGAGTTTCAGATTCCATTGATGTGTATCTTCCCAATACGGAAGCTCTGCCTGAACCAAACTGTTGAGTTTTTCTGACCAAATATTTTGGCAACCCAGTGTCGGCCCAAGGCCAACTCGCCAGCCCTGATCGAGAGACTTACCGCCCTGCACCTGCATTTGAGACTGCACATAACACAAATGCGTGCGTTCTTGATTGGCCCAGCTATATCCAGATTGAGCTTTTAATTCAGCTACACCATGTTGTTTCGTTTCGCTAAATTGACCTGCATCTACTGACACTTGCTGCCAGCCAAAATTAAAACCCCAGCTTAGCGGTGTTTTAAATGGCGTGATCGGGTTGTAAGAATTGACCGATAAAAAATCAAAATGATTGATCTTGAATTGGTCGTCTCGATATTGGATCGAGCCATCCCAAAACATCAACTGCGTACCAATCCGAAAGCCACCTTGCGGATCGATCAAGTCATGATATGCCTGACGATGCCCGAGTTCGATATATTTTTCACCTTGAACTTCGCCTACTGCGGCTGAAAAATTTCGCGCATGATGTCCATTGACTGGGTCTAGACTTGGCTGCTTAGGTTCAGTCCGTTGTTTGGGTTGTGAAGATTGGCTACGTAAGGCCAAGATTTGACGCAATTTAGGCTGCGTTTCTTCCGCACTCACCTTTCGACCAATCAGTAATAAATACAGATGGTCGTACGCCATTTCCAATATTTTCGCTTGCTCTGCTTCATTAAACTGAGCGACTGCTGTCGACATGTTATCAGGTTCAATTTCAGCGAGCTTATGCGCTTCACGTGCTAAACGATATCCATGTTGCTGCGCTTGTGACAAAAGCTGCGTTTCTAATGCAGGACGATACACCGCTGCTTGAATCAGTTGTTCATCATTGATTACTTTGATCGTCTCAACGGGAATGGAAGCGACTTTAAATTTCTCGGTTAAATTCAGTGTGGGGCGAACCAAATCCATTAAGCCCAATAATCGATATGCACAGTTATCACTGGCGAAATAATAGGGAAAACTTACATTTTGCATTTCCCAAATATGTTTAACCAAATAACTGGTTTCTTGCTCGGTCAGTGCTAGCTCATATTCCCACAAATCACGACTTTCAAAATCACCATATTCTTTCACTTTACGGTAGTACGGCATCAAGGAATATTCACCAGGATATTGCCCTGTTAATCCTTTCCATGCATAAGACCAGTTATCTTCACCTGCAACTGTCGCTGCATAGTTAATGGCATAGGACACCAAATTTAGTTCTTTCTGATCTTTCGGATCGAGACGCAATAAGGTATGTCCAAACATAGAACTTGGATTACCCATAAAGTCTGTGGCGTAAATTAATGTCGCTTTATACGGCTTAATTTTTCCAAACCATTCATCAAACTCAGGGCAACTTACCACAGGTAACTGCTCCGAACGGATGGCTAACTCTTGCATCAGCCACTGACTACGCGCAGGGAAACGACAACGAAAGGCTTGATTAGGTTCGGCGGTTTTAAACAGTGCAGCGACATCTGCCTCTAATTCAGCTTGAGCACTTTGACGGCCATTTTCAGCTAAAAAATAACCTGTATAGGCAACTTCACTTTGTCCTTTATGATCTGTATATAAAAGTCGCTGCCAACTGATGTGTTCAGACAGTTTTTTTGATTGTGCAAGTTCAATATATCGTTGTACCTCAGCGGTTTTAGAGAGGTTTGGATCTACAACTTGCTGAGCATATAAGATACTCGGAATCATAAAGGTACAAAATAAAGCAATTGATTTCATTCAGTTATATTCATATCCATTTTTATATATTTTAGATAATAAAAAACCCTGCCGAAAGACAGGGTTTTAAAAGCATCAATTAAACGTATGCTTTAAGTACTTCGTCTTTCGCCATTACGCTTTGTAATGAAGCAAGTACTTGTAGAGAAGACTGGTTTTCAGCTGAATAGATTTCAGCAAAATTTGCTTTAGACACAGCAAAGAAACGTGCTTTATCTGTCGATTGAATGTTTAAAAGCTCAGCCAAAACATTCAGGCTCTCACCTTGACCAACCGCCATATCACGAGCAAGTGATTCAGCATTTTCATTGGTAAATGTTACTGCTTGAGCAGTCACTGTACCTGTACCGCTACAACCTAAAGTACCAAAGGTGATACCAAGTAACTGGTTAGTAAAAATACCGTTGGTAGTCGCAGCTAAAATTTTAGGAATTTTACCTGATTGACCAGCCCAAACTTGAGAACCAACACCACAACCTACGTCACGGTCAGCAAAAGCAGCTGTAGAACCTAGTGCAACGACTGCAACTAAAGCTAATTTTTTTAACATAGCACTTCTCCAGGGAATTTTATTCCATTGTTTTTAATTATTAAAACATGTGTAGTTTTGATTACACACCTGTAGATTAACTTGATCTTTCAGATAAGGCAAAACATTTTCATCTAAAACTTTTGGCTAAAAATAATACGTTCTTTTTCACTATTTTTTGAGCAACCAAGTACCATTTTCGTCACGTTTTCCAAGGATTTTGAGTACTAAAACCAGACTGAGTAATAACAGCAAATACCAAGAACCGAGTTTACCCCACCCGACCATATGCCATGCATCAACTTGACTTGGATATAACCAAATTTGATAGAAGGTACTGATATTTTCTGCGATCCAAATCAAAAATGCCAAAATCAACAGTACCGGTAACATAGGCAACTGAATCACATGATTTTGTAATTGAAAACTGAGCTTGGTTTTCCAAAAGATCACCACACTCCAAGCAAACAAAAGCATACGGATATCTGGCACAAAAAATTTGGTCATAAAATTAAGATATGACAAAACGGCTAAGCACAGCATATTGCCAAAATGCGGTAAGTTACTAAACGATACCTGATATAGACGTAACGAACGTGCAAAGAAACTCCCCACCGCCGAATACATGAAACCTGCAAACAATGGCACGGTCAGCAGTTTGAAAACCGCAGGCTGCGGATATTGCCATGAGGCAATATGTGGATGGGTCAGAAATATTTCCATCCCCATTGCAAGGATATGAAACAGTGCTATGACTTTGGCTTCCGCCCAAGACTCGAGTTTTAAGCAGAGTAAACACACTTGAATGATCAGTGCATAAAACAATAAATAGTCATAACGGAAAAAGCCAAAATATTCCTGACTTCCCATTGCTGCAGTTAAAGCAAAAGCGATCAGCAGTAATATCCCAAATAAGGCAGCCGAAGCTGCCTTATAAGAGAACTCAAAACACGATTTTATCATCTTGACCACGGTTGAATCCTAAACCAATTTCCCTAAAGCCTTATAAATACTTGGCACTATATTCGTGTACCGTATCAATAAAAGCTTTTGGATTGGCTGGATCTACCCACTGGGTAATACCATGACCTAAGTTCGCCACATAACCGGTTTTTTCACCGTTGGCATATGCGTCATCTAACATAGCACGCGTCGCTTTCGCGATTGCTTCAGGCGAACCATATAATGTTGCTGGGTCTAAGTTACCTTGCAAAGCTGCACGGCCTGCGACTGTTTGACGTGCTACATTTAATGGCGTAGTCCAATCTAAACCAAAAGCATCTGCACCCGTTGCAATCATTGGCTCTAACCATTGACCACCACCTTTGGTAAACAAAATCACAGGGACTTTGCGTCCATCTTTTTCACGCTGTAAACCTGCCACGATTTTTTGCATGTAGTTCAGTGAAAATTCAATGTATTCACGGTGTGCTAATGCCCCCCCCCAACTATCAAAGATTTGTACGGCTTGCGCACCTGCATCAATCTGCGCATTGAGATATTCAGTCACCGCCACAGCCAAACGGTCTAATAAGGCATGCAGCACTTCAGGTTGTGCATACATCATTTGTTTTGTAAAACGGAAATCTTTGCTTGAACCGCCTTCCACCATATAGGTTGCCAGTGTCCAAGGACTGCCTGAGAAGCCAATCAAAGGAACTTGTCCGCCCAAAGCTGAACGAATCGTAGTCACGGCATTCATGACATAATCTAGGTCAGATTTGGCATTAAATTTAGGTAAATTCAGTACATCTTGTTCGGTACGTACAGTTTTATGAAACTTCGGACCTTCACCTGCTTCAAAATACAGTCCCAAACCCAACGCATCAGGTACTGTCAAAATGTCTGAAAATAAAATGGCTGCGTCTAAGTCATAACGACGCAAAGGTTGTAAAGTAACTTCACAAGCAAATTCTGTATTTTTACAAAGGGATAGGAAATCACCCGCTTTTGCACGTGTTTCACGATACTCTGGTAAATAACGGCCAGCCTGACGCATCATCCAAACCGGAGTGGCATCTACCGGTTCACGTAATAAGGCACGCAAGAAACGATCATTTTTTAAGGTCGTCATTCACTTTCCCAACTTAATTCGATATTCACATCATCATATCAAAAAGGTTGTAAATATAATAACTTCTCAAGCATTTAAAAACCGATCATGTTGAGTACCAAAAATGATATTTACACAAAACAACTACTGCATCTCCACTTTTTTTCTGTAATACTTAGCCAGTTTTTAATACACAGTAAATGAATAATTCTTAAGGTTGAATTACATGTTCGTTCGCACCATGCTCGCACTGAGCCTAAGTTGCATATTTGCTGGTACAGCTATTGCCGCATCTACTGCTGAACAACCATTAACGCCAAAAAAAGTGACTAATGTTGCAGTTCAGGATCCCATTGATCCGTTAGCGACTGAAGCTTCATCTGCAACTAGCCAGATTAGCGCTCAAGAACAAGAAGATCTGAACCAAGCATCGCAAACGTTAGACAGCTTGCAACAATCAGAAGATGTTAAAGCCGACATCGGTGCTGCACCTGCTACAGCGACTGCTACAACTCCAACACCAACTTCGCCTGCTGCCAAAGTTGCTTGGGGTTTAAATGACCTAAATAATGCTCAGTGGTATGACAACATTGGTAAAGGTCAATTCCCTGTTTATGCACGTGCGCATGTCATGCTCAATAATGCACATGCTTCACCGGGTGCAATTGATGGTACCAGTGGTAAAAATACCCTAAAGGCGATCGCTTCATTCCAACAAATGAATGGGTTGAAACCTACAGGGACTTTAACTAAAGAAACTTGGGATGCGCTGATTGCGAAACAAGGTTCTAAACCTGCATTCATTGAATACACGTTGACTGATGCAGACTTGAAAGGTCCTTATGCAGCATCAATTCCACACGACTATGCATTACAAGCAAAAATGAAAGGCTTGTACTACACACGTGTGACTGAAATGTTGGGTGAAAAATTCCACATGGACGAAGACTTTTTGAAAAAGTTGAATCCAAAAGCGACATTTAAAAAAGCTGGTGAAAAAATCTTAGTTGCGAATATTCGTAACGAAGTTCCTGAAGATATTCACTTAATCGTTGCACATAAAGGCGCGAAACAACTTTACTTGTTTAATAGCCGCAACCAAATGATCGGTTCATTCCCTGCAACGATTGGTAGTTCAGATACACCATCACCTACAGGTACATACAAAGTTACAGGTGTTGCACCAAACCCATGGTACAGCTACTCACCGTCTAACTTTGTTCAAGGCAACAACAAAAAACCACTTTCATTACCACCTGGTCCAAATGGCCCTGTCGGTAATATCTGGATTGGCTTGAGCAAAAAATCATTTGGTATTCACGGTACACCGAACCCATCTGCTATCTCTAAAACTGCATCACACGGTTGTATTCGTTTGACCAACTGGGATGCAAATGACTTAGGTAAGAAAGTGAAATCTGGTGTGACTGTTAAATTCTTAGAATAATTTTAGTCACGTAAAAGAGCCTGCTTGATGCAGGCTTTTTTTATAGCTGTGCATTCATGTATAAAAAAAAGACTCAATCTTGAATGATCGTTGCAAAAATAGGATGATTTGTCGCTAAAAAACTATATATCCCGATTTAGTTCAATCTTAAAATAGGCACATGTTCAATAATTAAGATAAGGATGAATGCCATGAATGCTTTTTTACATCCAAGTGAAAACCGTGGTCACGTAAAAATGGGCTGGCTTGAGTCTAAACACAGCTTCTCTTTTGGTAACTGGTATGACCCGAAATACATGGGCGTTAGTGCGCTTCGTGTAATTAATGATGACTTAATTGCAGCCCATGAAGGTTTTGGTCAACACCCACATGACAACATGGAAATTTTAACGTGTGTGTTAAAAGGCACCATTACGCATAAAGACAGCATGGGCAACCATGGTGGCATTTCTGCGGGTGAATGGCAGCTCATGAGCGCAGGTACAGGTGTGCGCCATAGCGAAATGAACCAAGGTGATGAAGATGTGCATTTACTACAAATTTGGATCGTTCCAAATGAACGTGATGCTGAACCGACCTATCAACAAATTAAATGTGATCCACGTGATCAACCCAATCAATGGCATTTAATTGTCGGTCCAAATGACAATGCAGCTATGCATATTCGTCAGCAGGCGGAAGTTAAATCTGCATTTTTGACGAAAGGTCAATCTTTAGACATCCATGCAACGCAGCATATCAATTATATCCATGTTATTTCAGGTTCAGTGCAAATTGCTGAACATAAAGTTGAAGCTGGTGGTGCAATTGCGTTCTTAGAAGATAGCCAAATTGAAGCGCTTGAAGATGCTCAAGTGATTTGGTTTGATTTACCCGAAGTTAAATAATTAAAAGCCCTCAAATGTGGGGGCTTTTTTTATGCAGCTTGGCTAAGGCGTTCACTGCGTTTATATAACCACATCAACACTAAAGACGGAATAATAAATCCAGCAGCCACCATGATGCCATGTAGGATTGAGGCATAAGGTTCAGCAAGCATGGCCACATGTTTCATTGGAGATGTCAATGGATGGAATCACTTTAAACATCTCGAAATCAAGCATTTTGAGATGTTTTTAAATGACGCTCAGTAGCTCAACATTTAGATAAAATTCATCAATCAAAGGTGTTTTTATTCTATTGCTGATGCAATCTATCTAATCAGCCTTCAGCTTCCACGCGATAAAAATGATTTTGCATAAACACGTTAAACATAGAGAAAAATAATTGCCGATCTTGTTCAGTTTGAAAGATGCCCCCGAAATAGTCTCGATCTATGGTTAAAATTAAATTTAAGAATGTTGCCTGCTTGGGAACCACTCCCTTTCTTTGGCAATATGCAAAATATGCGCTGACATCTTCAAATAAAATCCACCACTCCTGTGGACTTCCAATCTGAACGCCACCTAATGAATGCTCTAGATCAAACATCGCATTGAGCAGATACTGAAAATTTTGCTGTGAACTTTGAAATTGAAATCTCGGATAATCTGTTGTTAGATTTAAATCGATCAGATGTAAATGGACGCTCCGAGCACGCTCTAATCTACGTTTAACTTTGACATATTGTTGATACCGACGTCGATCTTTTGCTGTGACCGAAGTTAAGCGCGATAAATCCATATTGTCATGCAAATCACTAAGTTTCACTTCACACGCAATTACATTTTTAGCGGTACGCTGCGCAGCTCGAAATCGGTTCTCACCTGCTGCTTTTGTCAGTGCCTGTATCGCATCAATAATATGCGTTTGAAAACCCATAGCGCGAAGCTCATCCGTCGTTGTCTCTGTATCTTCTAAAATGTCATGTAATACAGCGACGATTTTAGCATCGGGATGTTGCACATTTTGCATCACACGAAGTGGATGCTGAATATAGGCTTGACCCGCTTTATCGACTTGTCCGAAATGGCGTTCAGTCGCCAAAGAAATCGCGTTTTCTAAAGTTGAAATATAGAACCTCCCCTTCGTGGTTTTTTTTATTTTGCTCCATCATATTAACCAATGAATATAGATATTAGTAGCTCTAAGCGCGACCTGAACGACACAGATTGACTCGTAAAATGCATATTTTCCAAGACTTTCCATGAGGTAGATCTTTTGCAAATACTTCTATGCCATTCGCGCCAACATTTCCAAAGTAATTTTTTTCACCTCTTCTTTACTTTGCTGAATATGGCTGCGCATTTTCTCCAATGCCGCTGTCACATTATGTCCAAGGATCAATTGTAAAATCTGTTGATGCTCGGCATAAGTGGCTTCAATTCGATAATCTTTAGAAAAATCTAAGCGACGAATAATACGGATTTTTTCACTCACATCCCGATGCACTTTCGCCATTTCACTATTGCCAATCGCTTCAACCAATTGGCAGTGAAATGCTTCATCTTGCATCGATAAAGTTTTTAAATCATGCAAATACTGTTCAGGCTGAATACACCATAAATTTACCAAGTCTTGTAAAGCCTGTTTGAGTTGTTCTGGTTCCATTTTGCAGAGCTGCTCAATGGCATAGCATTCAAGCAAAATCCGTAAATCATAGAGTTCTTCATAGGCTTTAAAATTGAGTGGCTTCACTTCCCAACCGCTACGAAAATGTACTCTTACATAGCCATCTTGCTGTAAACGGTATAAAGCCTGCCGTACGGGTGTACGGCTCACTTCATACAACTCGGCAATTTCAGATTCGGTAAAACGTGCGCCCGGTTTGAGCTGGAAATCAAAAATATCGTTTTTTATTTTTTGGAAAACCAGCTCAGACAAGTTGTCTGAGCTTTTCCCAACAATGGTGGTTGTGGTCATGTTTATTCCATATAAACCAGCGGTTCACCGCTATGTACCGTTTGTCCTGCACGGCAAATAATCGCTTTCACGATACCATCATCATCGGCATAGACTGGAAGCTCCATTTTCATCGCTTCAATAATGGCTACAGTCTCACCTTTCTTCACAGACTGTCCAGCTTCGACAAAAATTTTCCAAATGTTGCCGGTCATCGATGCATTTAAAGCTGCATACTGGCTATAGTCGGTATCATCTTGCAGGATTTCCATTTCCGCAGGTGCATCAAACTCATCTTTCCAGCGTTCAACTTCAGTTGTAAATGCCTGTTGCTGCTGCGCTTTAAATTCTGCAATACTGTCCTTTTCTATTTCCAAAAAGGCTTGATAGGCTGCAAAATCAAATTCAGTTTCTTCAATTTTGATTTCCGCCACACCATTGGCAAAGTCAGCACGGAATTGATCCAGTTCAGCTTCAGTTACTTCATAATATTTAATTTGATCAAAGAAACGTAAGAACCATTGCTGATCACCAAACTGCTTGTTCTTTTTAAACTTATTCCAAATAGGTAAGGTACGACCAATCAATTGATAACCGCCCGGTGAGTCCATGCCATAGATACACATGTACATACCGCCAATACCCACTGTGCCTTCTGCAGTAAAAGTACGTGCAGGGTTATATTTCGAGCTAAGTAAACGATGACGTGGATCAATTGGCACCGCACAAGGTGCAGTTAAATACACATCGCCTAAGCCTAAAATCAAGTAATTGGCATCGAAAATGATGTCTTTGACTTGCTCACGGCTGTCTAAGCCATTAATACGCTGAATGAAATCGACGTTATTTGGCAACCATGGCGCTTTGGCACAAACACTTTCTTGATAACGTTCTACAGCACCTAAAGTTGCCGAATCCTCAAATGCCATCGGCAAGTGAATAATACGGGATGGAATTTTAATTTGGCTCAAATCTCCCATCTCATTTTCGAGACCCAATAAGAACTGAATCAAATTCGCTTGGCTGAAACGCAATCCATCATATTTAATTTGCAGTGAACGTACACCTGGTGAAAGCTCTAAGATGCCATCAATGGTCGCTTCACGAATGAGCTGCATCAGTCGATAAACACGTAAGCGTAATGCAAGATCGAGGACATTTTCGCCATATTCAAGCAAGATGTAACTGTCACCTGCCTGACGATACACCGCTTTCGGCGCATACGCATCTGCTTCACGCACAGCCAATATCCCTTCAGGCTTGCATTCAAAATTGACCAACTCTGACTTTTCAGGTGTTTGAGCAAAGTTTTGAATATCTACAATTTGCTGAACTTCTAAGGCATTGGCCTGTTCCACACTCATTGGATAGAAACTGATGCTGTCATCTGCCTTCAGTTGACCGATCTTCCAAAGTTCTGCTTTGGCAATCGTCACTGGGCAAACAAAGCCACCGAGGCTTGGGCCATCTTTAGCCAAAATCACAGGGAAATCACCAGTGAAGTTAATCGCCCCAATAGCATATTCACAGTCATGCACATTGGATGGATGCAAACCTGCTTCACCGCCATTTTCACGTGCCCAGCATGGTGTCGGGCCTGTTAGGCGAATACCTAAACGGTTTGAGTTAAAGTGCACATTCCATGTTGAAGCAAAAAATTCTTCAATATATTCAGGTTTAAAGAAATCTGGTGCGCCATGCGGGCCATAGAGCACACCAATTTTCCATTCTTTGCCATAGCTTGGAATACGTTCTGCAGCTACAGCTTGCGGTGCTGCTGTTGCAATTTCCAATCCATCTAAAGGCAAGCTTGGATTGACCATTTTAATCATGTCACCTGCACGCAGCACTCGCCCTGCATGACCGCCAAAATTACCCAATGCAAAGGTTGAGCGGCTGCCTAGATATTCAGGTACATTTAGTCCGTTGCGGATTGCAAGATACGTACGGCAACCCGACTCAACTTGTCCAAGTACTAATGTTTGCCCTGCTTTGATGCTGATCGGTTGCCAAAAATCGACATTCACACCATCTAGAGTCGCGCTACATGGCGCACCTGCAATGGCTACAATGCTATCGGCATGAAATTTCAGGCTTGGTCCTTGTAAGGTAAACTCAAAACCTGCTGCCGATTTTGGATTACCCACAACTTGATTGGCCAACTGAAATGCATAATCATCCATCGGGCCTGATGGCGGTACGCCGATATCCCAATAGCCTACACGCCCCGGATAGTCTTGAATCGAACTTTGCGTGCCCGGTTGCAGCACTTCAATTACATTTGGCACATATTTAAAATCATCCAGCAGGCGTGTCCAGATTTGCATATTTTCAAAGCGTGCATCTGATACTACGGTATGTGCATAGTCTAAGTTGGTGCTGATGCCATTCAAGCGGGTTTCCGCCAAGGCTATTTTTAACTTAGCAATCGCACTGTCTCGGTCTGCAGCATGCACAATAATTTTGGCAATCATCGGGTCAAAATATTGTGAAATTTCAGTCCCTGTAGACACCCAAGTATCCACACGAATATCTTCAGGGAAATACACATCCATCAACACACCCGGACTTGGCTGGAAGTTTTTCACTGGATCTTCCGCATAAATTCGCACTTCAATGGCAGCGCCATTGGGCTGAATATTGCTGAGTTTTTCCCAATCTAAAGCATCACCTGCCGCCACTTTCAGCATGCATTCAATCAGGTCTAAGCCCGTCACCATTTCAGTGACTGGGTGTTCAACCTGCAAACGGGTATTCACTTCAAGGAAATACACTTCATCACGGGCAGCATCATAGATAAACTCAACCGTACCTGCGCTGCGGTATTTCACCAATTGACCAAGCTCTACAGCAGCACGGTGCAATTTTTGACGGGTTGCTTCTGGTAAGTGCGGTGCAGGTGTTTCCTCAACGACTTTTTGGTTACGGCGCTGCAATGAACAATCGCGCTCCCCAAAGGCAACGACTTGACCTAAACCATCACCAAAAATTTGTACTTCTACGTGACGGGCTTTATCGACAAAACGTTCGAGGAAAACACCTGCATCCTTAAAGAATTGCTCGCCTAGACGCTTTACACTTTCATACGCATCTTTTAATGATTGTTCATCATCACAGCGGGTTAAACCAATTCCGCCACCACCTGCGGTGCTTTTCAGCATGATTGGATAGCCAATCTCTGCAGCAGATGCGAGTGCTTCATCCAAACTTGCCAATAAACCTGTGCCTGGTGTCATGGGTACATTGGCGGCCGCAGCCAATTCACGTGCACGATGCTTCAAACCAAACTCTAAAATTTGTTCAGCCGTTGGCCCCATAAAGGCGATACCATTTTCCTCACATGCATGGGCAAAATCAGCACTCTCAGACAAAAAACCATAACCTGGAAATATTGCTTCAGCGCCAGTTTGTTTGGCTGCTTGAATCAATTTTTCAATACTTAAATAAGTCTCTGCAGGTTTGATGCCCTCAAGTGAAACCGCCACATCTGCATCTAAGACATGTTGTGCATAACGGTCTGTCTCTGAATATACGGCAACCGACTGAACACCGAGTTTCTTTAATGTACGAATCGCACGAACAGCAATTTCACCACGGTTTGCAATTAAAACTGTTTTAAACATGATTATTTCCCCGAATTTTTTAATTTGATTTTGCTGTTGTTGCTTGCAGTGATTGGATATAGGCGCGCCAGCCGCCAAATTCACTGATATTTTTTGCACCGTTTAGGCCATAAGGTTCACAAATAAAGCCTTTCACCCAACGTCCATCGGCAAGCTCGATATTGCCCATACCCAGTGGTGTTGGAATTTCGGCGACAAATTCACCAAAGCGTGCTTTTGGAATATCCCAAAGCTCGACAATAATTTTTTGACCCGCTTCCTGACGCGCTAAACCTGGTTTCGGTGGTACTGTGCCCGGCAGTGCATAGAGGGCGTAATCGGCAGAAGTCGTTGTGGTTTCAACATGCACGGCTTGGCGTGTTGTCAGTTGGAAATTGAGTGGCATGCCTGTGAGATGTGCGCCTACGACTGCAACTCGAAAATGTTGTGCGGATGGTGCAGACATGACTGAATTTGCTTCAGGCAATGTTTTCGCTACTGCACCGAGTGGTAATTTCAGATGCTTTTGCCATTTTTCGGCAAAATCTGCTAAAGCCGTATCGTGCCAAGCAGGCGCAATTAAAGTAATCCCAAAAGGCAGCCCGTCGGCACGAAAGCCTGTAGGTACAGCGATGGCACTGAGGTCTGCTAAATTGGTAAAGTTGGTATAGGTGCCAAAGTGGCTATTATTTTCAATTGGCGATTCAGCCATTTCAGCCAGTGTGTGAATGGTTGGCGAGCTTGGCACCACTAAGGCATCAAATTGCGCTAAGGTTTGCTGAATGTCTCGAGCCAATTCTTGCTTTAAATATTCGGCGTTATAAGCATCAACCGCAGTGTACTGCTGACCTTTTTGAATAATTTCTAAAACTGTTGGGTCAAAGTCTTGCACCGATGTTTCTAATAAGTCTGCAACTGCAGCAGTTCGCTCTGCGACCCATGCCCCTTGGTAAAGTTGGCTCGCCAATTGACTAAAAGCACTGAAATCAATTTCAGTCAGTTCTGCGCCTAAGTTTTTCAATTCAGTCAGCGCTTGCTGAAATGCATCCGCCGATTGAGCATCGCCAAAAAATTCTAATTGTTTTGGAATGGCTAATTTTAATTGTGTGCTGAACTTTGCACGTGCTGTAGCAGGATTCACACGTGAATAGCTGTCGGTTACATCAAAACCTTCCATAACATCTGCCACAGCAGTTGCATCAGCGACGGTTAAGGCAAAAATTGAAATGCAATCTAAGCTTTTACACGCAGGCAATAAGCCGGTATTTGAAAAGCGCCCTTTGGTTGGCTTTAAACCGACAATATTATTGAAAGCTGCAGGAATACGCCCTGAACCTGCGGTATCTGTACCGAGTGCAATCGGGACTAAACCGCGCGCCACTACACTGCCTGAACCTGAGCTTGAACCACCGCTTACATAGTCAGGATTAAAAGTATTTGGCACTGCACCAAATGGGGAACGTGTACCGACTAATCCTGTGGCAAATTGATCTAAATTGGTTTTGCCTACAATAATCGCACCCGCTTGTTTTAAGCGTTGCACCACAAAGGCATCTTCAGTTTTAATTTCGGTAAATAATTTAAATGCAGCCGTCGATGCAAAACCCACCACATCAATATTGTCTTTCACTGCAATAGGCACACCAAACAAAGGTAAAGCCGTAGCATTTTCAATTTGTTTTAAAGCTTCAATCTGCGCAGTTAATTGTTCTATCGATGCAATTGAAATCCATGCTGGGTCTGCATGGTCAAATTGCTCGACCAAGGCATATAAGTCTTCGAGTTGAATTGTGTTATTCGTGTAGCCCGCTTTCCATTCCGCTAAGGTCCAGCCTAAAGTTTTTATTGAGTTCATTGATGTGCTCATTCTTGTATCCAAGTTTGAATACTGTGTTGCACACATCATGCCAATTATAATTATTCCTTATTTTTCAAAAAGTTAATAAGTTTCACCAATCATTTACCTATTTTATTTAGGATGTACAAAAGGATAAGTGTTCTATTAAGTTTCCAAGCTCCACTATTTTGGTGCATGACTTTTATAATCGTGTTTTCAATAGAATCTTTTCATTTAGATGCAGATATAAATACAGTGAACTTTCTATTTTCAATATTTATAAGTTTTCGATTTAAATATTTTGTATGACTTTGAACTTAGAATAAAAACAACTGAGAAATATTTTGAACTTTATATAGAAAAAGATACATCAATGATGGCTAAAGCAATATTGGGCTTTGAGATTGATCGGGTTGAATAGAAAAGTAGTAATAAAAAAAAAGCTATTGATTCGCAAAATTTAGTTAAACAGTCAAAACTAAAAAATGGTGCGCTCAGCGGGACTCGAACCCACGCCACAGGCTTCGGAGACCTGTACTCTATCCAGTTGAGCTATGAGCGCTTATTTTGGATTGCGCACATCATAACAAAAAAAACTGTAAGGTAAAGCAACTATATAGATGTTAGGCTTTTTTCTGCTTAAGCTTTATACAACGTTCTATTTTTAAAATGCAGAATTCCATACGATTTACTTGGTTTATTTGCCCCGATATCGCACAATACTCACACTATTTATAGAGTGAATTATTTATGACTGATGCACTAACGTTAAAGCAGCTGTCAAAAACCTATAAAAATGGGTTTCAGGCGCTTAAAGGTATTGATTTAACAGTACCCGAAGGTGAATTTTATGCACTTTTAGGTCCCAATGGTGCAGGAAAATCTACCACGATTAGTATTATCAGTTCACTAACCCGTAAAACTTCAGGTACTGTCGAAATTTTTGGGCACAATTTAGATACCCATCCCTCGCATGCAAAGCAGTGTTTGGGCGTTGTACCTCAAGAATTTAACTTTGGTCAATTTGAAAAAACATTTGATATTTTGGTGACTCAAGCTGGTTATTACGGTATTTCTAAAAAGATAGCAGAGAAACGTGCAGAGGAATATTTAGAAAAGCTTGGCCTTTGGGAAAAACGTAGCACCCAAGCACGCATGCTATCGGGCGGTATGAAACGCCGTTTAATGATCGCTCGTGCCATGATGCATGAACCTAAACTGCTGATTTTAGATGAGCCGACTGCTGGTGTTGATATTGAACTACGCCGTTCGATGTGGGATTTCCTCACTGAAATGAACGAAAAAGGCACGTCTATTATTTTAACGACACACTATTTAGAAGAAGCTGAAATGTTGTGCCGTCGAATCGCAATTATTGATCGTGGTGTGATTAAAGAAGACACCAGCATGAAAGGTTTCCTCAGCCAGTTGAATGAAGAAACATTTATTTTCGATCTAGCCGAACCCATTGAACCGATCCATATAGAAATTATTGGTGTCCGTTTCAACTTAGTAGATCCTGTCACCTTAGAAGTCACTATGGATAAAGGCCATACCTTGAATGATTTATTCCAACTCATGGAATCTCAAGGTATTCAAGTTCGAAGTATGCGTAATAAATCTAACCGACTAGAAGAACTATTTGTCCGTATGGTCGAAAAAAATCTTGAAGGTGCAGCACAATGAATTTTAACCAACTGTGTATTGCCCTCTACACCTTAGTGTATAAAGAAATTCGCCGTTTCATGCGTATTTGGCCGCAAACCCTTCTCCCACCGGCAATCACCATGAGTTTGTACTTTGTGATTTTCGGTAATTTAGTCGGTTCACGCATTGGGCAAATGGGTGGTTTTAGCTATATGCAGTTCATCGTGCCCGGCTTAATTATGATGGCGGTCATTACCAACAGCTATGCCAATGTGTCATCCAGTTTCTTTAGTGCAAAATTTCAAAAAAGCATCGAAGAATTAATCATGAGTCCAGTGCCGTTACACATGGTGCTTTGGGGTTATGTGATCGGTGGTGTTTGCCGTGGTGTTTTAGTCGGTTTTATTGTCACTGTGATGAGCCTATTTTTTACTGAATTACACCTGACCAATATCTTCGTAACTATATATACAGTTCTCATTACTTCGCTGCTGTTTTCTCTTGGCGGATTTATTAATGCTGTTTATGCAAAATCTTTTGACGACATTTCGATTATCCCGACTTTCGTCCTGACTCCGCTGACTTATTTAGGCGGTGTTTTCTATGCCATCTCATCACTGAGTCCTTTTTGGCAAAATCTCTCTTTAATCAACCCTGTCGTGTATATGGTCAATGCTTTCCGCTACGGTATTTTGGGCCATAGCGATGTGAATGTCGGCATTTCACTGACAGTTATTACTGCATGTTGCGTTGTACTTTATGGCGTGGCGTATCATTTACTTTCTCGTGGTTCAGGAATGCGTGAATAATGAGTGTAGAACAATCCCTTTTAGGTAAAGACACCAACTACCCAACAGAATATCAACCCGATATTCTGTTTCCGATTGCACGTGCCACTGCACGTGAACAATATGCCCATGTGGAAGGCATCCGCCAAGGTAAAGACTGGTGGCATGTTTTTGAAATTTCTTGGTTAAATGCTTCTGGTGTGCCTCAAGTTGCTATTGGTCGTTTAACTTTGCCAGCAAGTTCAGACAACCTGATCGAATCGAAATCTTTAAAGCTCTACTTTAATAGTATGAACTTTACCAAATTTGATTCTCAGGCAGCGTTTAAAGCAACTGTAGAAAAAGACTTATCAGCAGCAGCCAATGCCGCTGTGACTATTGATCTATTTCATGTCGATGATGTTGAAATTTCAAAACCGCAAGGCATCTGTATTGATGACTTAGAACCCACCCAGTTAGAAAATCATCCAAATGCAGCTTTACTCTCTTTAGATGAAGATGCAGCGCAAGAAGAAGTTGAAATTCAACTTTATTCACATTTATTAAGAAGTAACTGTCCAGTCACGGGTCAACCTGATTGGGGAACGGTATTTATACGGTATAAAGGTACTAAGCCTTGTTATCGTAGTATTCTGGCTTATATTATTTCTTACCGTCAGCATAATGGTTTCCACGAACAATGTGTGGAGCAAATGTTTGCCGATATTTGGCAACATTTAAAACCAAGTCAGCTGATGGTATATGCTGCCTATACACGCCGTGGTGGATTGGATATCAACCCTTGTCGTGTATCGGATTTAACATGGATGCCTCGCCCCATTCGATTGGCGCGACAATAAAAAAATTGAGGTTAGTGATGCCATTTTTTGGTTTTATTCCTTCTGAGGAACTTCTAAGCAGTATCCAAACTGGTCACGCGAAAAAAAATTCGAGTGAACCACTTTATCCTTTACGTGATAAAACAGCTTTGCTGATTAATGAAGAAATCATTGGTGCAACTATATTAGCTCCTGTTCATCTGTTTCCTGCAAGCGACAAGCGCGACACAGCAGAAAAACTGGCTGGCTATGTCAAATCAACAGTCGCTGTATTGTTAAAGCAGCTATTGGGTAAATCTCCGAATGATGTGGTGAAACAATCCATTGAATTTTCAGAACGAAGTTTATTTCAGGACACAGTCGGCGCTCATCGTGTAGGTCTGAGCTTAGATGCAGGACTGGTCACTAACCTTAAGAACAGTTATGCCGAAATTAAATCAGGTGTAGATGTCAATAAAGCTGCTTTTGGTGAACTGTATAAACAGTTTGCTGAAGCTGCAGTACGTCATTTTATGAATGACTTTAATAAAACACTCGATTTAGGCATGATTAAACGTAAAGCAGCCGATATCGGATCTTCTGCCGTGATTAAAGCAATACATATCGCGATTGATAAGATTTTCCCAAATCTAACCAAAGAAGAGCTAGGTGCCCTTGCAGAAGCACACGATGCGATGTTTAACAAATAATTCATGCTACAAATAAAAACCTAGCTTCGGCTAGGTTTTTTTATGGTTAAACGCATAAAACTGAATCCCGATACAATGACTATATATAGTCATGCAAACACAGTTCTAGAATATGAACTGATCTCAATTAAATGACAGTACATTTATATGTACTATTTTTAAAAATCCACACAGAAAAGAAAGAACCTGATTACAAACAGGATTTGAATGCTTGCCGTCATTTTGGCTTAAATTTCAATGCATCCATTTCAATATTCAATCTCTTTCTTTTTTAACATTCAGTCTATATTTCTACTATATATAGCAACGTTTTCAACAGCATTGAAGCGTTGGCGAACAAAAACTATGTAATGAATAAACCACTGCTTGCATATGGGTGTTTTAGACCGGTACCTTTTTAATCCTGTCCCTTTATTTTTAGATATAACATTGCAACTTATGTAGCTTCTAAACAGTATTTCGCAACGCGATAAAGTTTACTCGTTCTGCGTTTTTATGACGCATGAGTTTTAGAGTCATCTTTATTTCAAATGATTTGTGAATATTTGCAAGTTATGTAAATGAATATGTCACTTTTCAATATGTTAACTGCGAAAAAACCCTTTGCTTTGTCTTTTTTTGTATATCTATTTATGAAAGCATGCGCTGTCAGTGGTATCTTAGTTGCTATTGGTAACCTTTACCTTTAATGAGCTATGAAACCAGAAGGTCATCACAATTTTCAGGATCTTTTCCCCTCGAAATTTTGTTCATACTCATCGCTAAAGCAACTGGAAATTTTTTATTTATGCTAAATCGAAATTTTTATAAAAAACTATCACATATTGCCATTATGGCCGGTTCAATTTCACTGACCAGTTTTTGTCAGGCTAACGACTTCCAATCTCATCCGGCATATGCAAGCTTTAAACAAAATGCAATGCAAACCTATGGTCTGAGTGAAAATCAAATTGATTGGGCAATGCAAGGCAGTAAAAACCTACCCAACATTATTAGTATTATGAATAGACCTGGCGAATCAAAGCCTTGGTACCAATACAAAACCAACTTTTTAGCTGAAAGTACAATTCAACGCGGCGTTCGCTTCAAAAATCAATATGCCGACACTTTAAATCGTGCAGAACAACAATTTGGTGTGCCTCAATCCGTGATTTTAGGCATTTTGGGTGTTGAAACAGGCTACGGCAGCAATAAAGGTAATTTTATTACCCGTGATGCTTTGGCGACCCTTGGTTTTGGCTATGAACGTCGTGCGCAATATTTCCAAGATGAACTCGCTGCACTGATTGCTTGGTCATATAAAGATGGTGTTCCAACCAACTCTGTCGTCGGTTCATATGCAGGTGCTGTGGGTTATCCTCAATTTATGCCAAGTAACATTCCAAAATTTGGTGTGGACTACGATGGCAATGGTCATGTTGACCTGCGTAATTCGGCTGTCGATGCCATTGGTTCAATTGCAAATTATTTAGCAAATTATGGTTGGCAGCGTAATCAACCGATTGCTTTTGCTGCTCGCTATAGCGGAAACAACCCAGATGCTATTATTGCAAAGGATTTAAACCAGCCAACACCCTATGGTGTACTCAAGGCTCAAGGTGTAACCCCTATGAATCCATTGGTAAAAATCGATGATCTCGATTTAGTCAATGTCATCCAATTGCAAGATAGTTATGGACCAATTTATTACATCACTTATCCAAATTTTCAGGTCATTACAACCTATAACAAAAGCCGTATGTATGCGACTGCACTATGGCTTTTAGGCACTGAAGTTACCAGTCGATAAGACTGGTTTTTTCTTATAAAGCAAAAAAGTCAACAAATATTTTCACCAAAATGAGCATTTATTCGACATTCTACACACCTTGTTACATTATTGATTGTTTTTTAACCAACTATTGTTAATTTTTTAGACATTTTCAAAGTATTTTAATTAAACACTAGACAGCCTATCGATGGCATGAATATTATCCATCTCGTTAAATGTAGTTGCAAAAGTGAAATATCAGACGTGTTTACATGGATATCAGCGACTTAGTTGAACCAGTAAATATGCCATTGGGAGATAAACAATGCAGTCATCAATTTTTAAATATGCCTTAGCGGTTGCCACGGCAGTTGCGCTAAGTCAGTCACAAGCTGAGATGGTTCAGTCATCATCATTCAATCATGATAATGACAACTCGCGTCTTGCAGCTCGTGTATTGAATAAAGAAGCTCAAAGCTTCAATTCAAACTTTACGAATTTAAGTAGCCTTTCAATCACTGAGCGTTCTGGCGATAAAATTCGTCGTCAAACAATCGCTGCTAAAATCGAAATCCCTGAAGATGAGCCTTCAGTGATTGAAAAGTTAAACACTGTCGCTTCGAATACTGTTCGTAAGTTCACTCAAACTGGTACTGCTTCTTGGTACGGTCGTCAATTCCACGGTCGTAAAACAGCAAGCGGTGAAACGTTTGACATGAACGCACTTACAGCAGCACATCGTAGCCTGCCACTTAATTGCTTTATTCGTGTTACGAATCGCAATAATGGTAAAAGCGTCGTGGTCAAAGTAAATGACCGTGGTCCATTCCATGGTAACCGTGTTCTCGATTTATCTTATGGCGCTGCTAAGCAATTGGGTATTACCAGTGCGGGTACTGCAAACGTGAGCATTGAACGCGTAGACGGTCCAAATTCTTAATTCTCCAATGAAGTGACTGCATTTAACAGACCACGCCTAGCGTGGTTTTTTATTTGTAGCCTCTTAGCCTTTCAAATCTTCAGTAACCCGATTTTGACCCTTACCCCATTCTTGTTTTTATTGGAGTCCTTCCCCATGATTAAGGACTATCATGAAAACAATCAACGAATGGTTTGATGAATACAGCGAAAGTCATCAAAATAAAACCAATAAAATGATTCACTGGATTTGCGTACCTACGATTTATTTTTCAATCGTTGGCATATTGGCACATTTTAGCGCGCTACTTACTGCTGTCTTACTTGCATTAGCATTTATCTTTTACGCACGTTTAAACATTGTGCTTGCTGTTGCAATGGCCGCGTTAACATTAATCATGGCATGGCTAATTTGGGTGTTACCAGTTGGATACGGCTTTTATATCGCACTCTTTGTATTCGCATGGATTGGTCAATTTTATGGCCATAAAATTGAAGGTAAAAAGCCCTCTTTTTTCAAAGATCTCCAATTCCTCCTCATTGGCCCTATTTGGTGTTTAGATACATTTTCAGGTAAAGTACTTGGTAATTGGAAAATACGCCATAAATCGCAAATAAAGAGCATTTAGAGCACGATTAATTTCATGGATCTCTTTTTCAGTTATTCCAGATCGGTTTTCTTCATATTCGATGCTTAAAACCCTATTATTTATAGGTGTATTTATCTCTGGTATTTCCAATCATTTTTTCTATTTATACGACCAAAAAGTCAGTGTTTAAACACTGGCTTTTACTCAATATGATTAATCCAATTTTATGTTTATAGCTTCATCTGAATCATGATCATTTAAATGACTAAAGTTAAAAATGACTACGTGATTTTTATTGATAGGTTTTACCTTGATGCTTTAACCAACCATCCTGATGACGTCCATTAGGATCGTGATGTGTCCAGTGCATCACACCCCCCTGATCTGAATATTCATATTCACCGTAAAATTGAACTGTATCGCCTTTTTGCAAGTTATCAATTCGTGGGGCTAGATCGATATTATGTGCAACTAAAAGGGTTTGACCATTATTTAAGGTCAAAATGAACTTTTGATGGCGACTACCTTCATTATCATCTCGAAGTACCGCTTTCACTCGACCTGTACCCTCAACCTGAACATTACTGAGTTTATTTTTAAATGCATGCGCAATAACATCTTCAGCACTCTGCCCTTTTTGTTGAGCATCTACAGGTTGTACTGATTCTATTTGTGGCTGTGCGTTTTGTTCCGCTGTCGTCTGAACTGGTGCAGATTTTTGTTGTTGTAAATCGATTCCGAAATAAGCGGCTGTAAGCGCAACAATAATTCCGCCGATGGTTAAATTTGTTTTGTTTGCCATAAGATAGTTTAAATCTAAATTTTCAACTCATTATAGTCATTAATATGGATAAAAATAGAATCTATGCACAAGAATGCACACAATATAAAGTTTAAATAGCTTTGAAATCAGTAAAGCTACAGCCATAAAAAAAGCCCTCTAAAACGAGGGCTTTTTTCTACAAATAATCAGAGATTATTTTGCAGCAGCTTGAGCAGCAGCAACTTCTTCAGCGAAAGAAAGTTCAGCTTTTTTCTCAATACCTTCACCAACTTCGAAACGTACGAAGTTAGCAACAGTAGTACCAGTTGCTTTAAGAACTTCTGCAACTTTCTTATCGTTGTCGATAACGTACATTTGGTTCTCAAGAACAACTTCGTTCAAGTATTTCTGAACTGAACCAGTTACCATTTTTTCAACGATGTTTGCTGGTTTACCAGATTCAATTGCTTTCGCTTCAGCAATTTCTTTTTCTTTAGCGATAAGTTCAGCAGAAACGCCAGCTTCGTTTACAGCAACTGGGTTGAATGCAGCGATGTGCATAGCCAAACCTTTACCAGTTTCAGCATCACCAGCATATGCAACTACAACACCGATTTTTAAACCATGTTTGTAAACTGCAAGGTTGTCGCCTTCAACGATTTGAGCACGACGTACTTGGATGTTTTCACCGATTTTTTGAACAAGCGCGATACGAGCTTCTTCAACAGTAGCACCATCTTCAAGTTTCAATTCAGCAATTTGAGCAACGTCAGTTACACCAGCAGCAAGCGCAGCAGCAGCAACTTTAGCAGAGAAACCAGCAAAGTTTTCGTCTTTAGCAACGAAGTCAGTTTGACAGTTCACTTCTAAAAGGATTGCTTTGTTGCCTTCTTGAGCGATAGTGATCGCGCCGTCAGCAGCAATGTTACCCGCTTTTTTAGCAGCTTTAGCTTGACCAGATTTACGAAGGTTGTCGATCGCTAATTCGATGTCACCGCCCGCTTCTGTTAATGCTTTTTTACATTCCATCATTGCAAGACCAGTACGATCGCGCAATTCTTTAACCATGCTTGCTGTAACTGCAGTCATGTTAATCTCCTAAATACGGTAGAAAATGAATTCTTTTTAGAACAGAAACGGCCCAGAGCTGTCTCTTGGGCCGTCTGCATACATGACGCTTACTTTGCCACCATCACGTGTCGCAAAAATGACAAGCTTACGTCAAACGCATTAAGCCTCAGAAGCAGGAGCTTCTTCGCCTTTAGCTTGTGCATTTGCTTGTGATTGAGCATATTCTTTACCAGCAAGAATCGCATCAGCCATAGCAGAAGCGTAAAGAGTAACTGCACGGATCGCATCGTCGTTACCAGGGATAACGTAGTCTACGTTGTCTGGGTTAGAGTTTGTATCAACGATACCGATAACAGGAATACCAAGGTTTTTAGCTTCTTTAATTGCAATTGCTTCGTGATCAACATCGATTACGAATAATGCGTCAGGTAAACCACCCATGTTTTTAACGCCGCCAAGAGCGCGTTCAAGTTTTTCCATCTCACGAGTACGTTCTAAAGCTTCACGTTTAGTAAGTTTAGCGAAAGTACCGTCAGTAGATTGAGTTTGAAGGTCTTTTAGACGGTTGATTGACTGGCGAAGAGTTTTCCAGTTAGTCAACATACCACCCAACCAGCGGTGATCAACATATGGTTGACCTGCACGTTGAGCTTGTTCACGGATGATTGCAGAAGCTGCACGTTTTGTACCAACGAACAAAACTTTGTTCTTTTTGCTAGCCAAGTTGTTAGCAAAGTTCAAAGCATCATTTAACGCAGGAACAGTGTGCTCAAGGTTGATGATGTGAATTTTGTTGCGCGCGCCGAAGATGTATTCGCGCATTTTTGGATTCCAAAAACGTGTTTGGTGACCGAAGTGTGCGCCTGCTTGAAGAAGGTCGCGCATGCTTACGTTGTAATCTGCCATTTTCTTTACCTTAAAGTTTGGGTTAGGCCTCCATATACCCGCATTCTCCACCTAAAAAGGCACCCAGAGAAATGTGTCGATATATGTGCGGATTTTATTGCCCCATCGCACAAAGCTCGTGAAAGATATTCACGAAAAAGCATTTGATAAAATGGGCGGCTATTTATACCATAGTCACATACAAATTTCCAAAAGTTTTTAGAGATCATGAACAGTACTTACGAAGCTCCACGTCGATTAATTAAAACGCCTGACGAAATTGAAAAAATGCGCGTCGCGGGTCGACTGGCGGCAGAAGTTTTGGATATGATCAAACCGCATATTGTTCCAGGTGTGACTACCCTAGAACTTGATACGATTTGTCATGACTATATTGTCAACAAACAAGAAGCTATTCCTGCTTGTTTAGGTTATGGTGCTGCGCCGGGTCGTCCAGCGTTCCAGCACGTGATCTGTACTTCAGTGAACCATGTGGTGTGTCACGGTATTCCATCTGAAAGCAAAAAGTTAAAAAAAGGTGACATCTTAAACATCGATGTCACTGTGATTAAAGATGGTTACCACGGTGATACCAACATGATGTATATCGTAGGCGGTGAAACATCTATTTTAGCGAACCGTTTATGTAAAGTTGCTCAAGAAGCCATGTACCGTGGTATGGCGGTGGTAAAACCAGGCGCAACCATGGGTGATATTGGTAATGCCATTCAACAATATGTTGAATCAGAACGTTTTGGCGTTGTACGTGAATACTGTGGTCATGGTATCGGTACTGTTTTCCATGACGAACCACAAGTTTTACACTACGGTCAACCAAATACAGGCATGATCTTAGAAGAAGGCATGACCTTTACCATCGAACCAATGGTGAACGGTGGCGACTGGAAAACCAAACTTCTTGGTGATAAATGGACTGTCGTGACTAAAGATCATAGCTTGTCTGCACAGTACGAACACACGCTACTTGTAACAAAAAATGGTGTAGAAGTGCTAACTGCTCGCCCCGAAGAAGATCTATCGCGTTTTGTTCAATAAGCAAAGTATTTGAAGCACAAAATTTTATTAAAAATGGTCACACATATTGTGGCCTTTTTTATGCCTTTTTTTTATCCGTGACTTTAAGAATTTGCCATAAAATTTGATTAAAAATTTAAGTAACTCAATGTAAATTTTCTCAATTATATGGTTAGGATAGAATATCACACTTTTTTGCACATTGTTGATTTTGCCACTCCCCATTACTGTGCATTTAAGCTAAGATAGTGTGCTTTTTATTTTTTAATCCCTATAAGAAGGAATACTGCCGTGGACGTACGTCTGTCTGATCGTGTAAATAGCATCAAACCGTCCCCTACACTTGCTGTTACTAACAAAGCTGCTGAATTGAAAGCTGCTGGTAAAAACGTAATTGGTTTAGGCGCAGGTGAACCGGATTTCGATACCCCACAACACATCAAAGATGCTGCAATTGCTGCTATCAACAATGGCTTCACTAAATATACAGCTGTTGACGGTACTCCAGGTCTTAAAAAAGCAATTATTGCTAAATTAAAACGCGACAATAACCTTGATTACGCTGCAAACCAAATCTTGGTTTCTTGTGGTGGTAAACAATCTTTCTTTAACTTGGCACTTGCTTTGTTAAACAAAGGTGACGAAGTAATTATCCCTGCTCCTTACTGGGTAAGCTACCCAGACATGGTGATCATTGCTGAAGGTACTCCTGTAATCGTGAAATGTGGTGAAGACCAACGTTTCAAAATTACGCCTGCTCAATTAGAAGCTGCAATCACTGACAAAACTCGTTTAGTGGTTCTAAACAGCCCTTCTAACCCAACAGGTATGATCTACACTAAAGAAGAATTACTTGCTTTAGCTGACGTTCTACGTAAATACCCTGAAGTTTTAGTTGCTTCTGATGATATGTACGAACCAATCCGTTGGGACGACGAATTCTACAACATCGCAACAGTTGCACCAGACCTTTACGATCGCGTAATCGTTCTTAACGGTGTATCTAAAGCTTATGCAATGACTGGCTGGCGTATTGGCTACGCAGCGGGCCCTGCTAAACTTATTGGTGCGATGAAAAAAATCCAATCTCAATCAACTTCAAATCCAACTTCTATTTCACAAGTTGCTGCTGAAGCTGCATTGAATGGTCCTCAAGACGTTCTTGAGCCAATGATTGAAGCATTCAAACGCCGTCACGACCTAGTTGTGAAAGGCTTGAACGACATCAACGGTATTACTTGCCTTCCTGCTGATGGTGCATTCTATGCATACGCAAACATCCGTCCATTGATTCGTGCAAAAGGTTTAAAATCTTGCACAGAATTCTCTGCATGGTTATTGGAAGAAACTGGTGTTGCAGTAGTTCCTGGTGATGCGTTCGGTCTAGGTGGTTATATGCGTATTTCTTATGCAACTGCAGACGAAGTTCTTGTAGATGCGCTTGCACGTATCAAGAAAGCTGCTGACTCAATCGAAGGCGTAGACGCTGCGATTGCTTCAATTGCTGCTGAAAAATAATTTGATCTAAAGATCAAATCAAAAAAAAACCCGCGAATATCGCGGGTTTTTTATACTCATCAAAAGAATAAATTAATACTCTTCACTTCAACACGCTTTTGATCAATTTTTTTCGCGGTTCAAACTAAATAACAAAGCTCATCCAGCCCATTTGACTTCCTTCAAATCGACTTAAATATTAAAAAACCAAACGATAAAACCTAAAACTAACCTTCATATTCAAATCCTTGGTTTGCATTCTTTTTACATTTTCAGCTATGTTATTTAAATAAGTTTCATTTTAGAACCCAGAACAACCACAAAACTAACCTATCCAGAGATCTACCAATGAACATCAAAGAAATGACTGGACTAGAAATTTTAAAGGCAATGATGCAAGGCCAAATTCCTCCAGCAAGTATTAGCGAAACTATTCCTATGCAGCCTTATGAAGTATCTGAGGGCAGTATTAGCTTTAAGGCTAAAGCAGATGCACGACACATAAATCCGCTAGGCGGCGTGCATGGTGGCTTTGCTGCTACGGTACTCGACTCGGTGACAGGTTGTGCCATTCACACGCTATTAGAGGCAGGTGTAGGTTATGGCACCATCGACTTAAATATAAAAATGTGTCGCCCAATCCCAAAGAATGTTGAACTTACTGCTATAGGAACAGTCATTAATATCAGTAAAAATTTAGGGATTTCTGAAGAGAAAATTATTGATGACAATGGCAAACTTTATGCACATGCAACTGCAACCTGCATGATTATACGTCCTTAATATTTTTATTTTTCTGCTCGCAATTCAATGCGAGCAGATGATGATTCAAACTTAAATTGCTGAATGTAAGGCACGAATTAATTGGCCTTCGCTTAGATCAATGCGATTACTGCCCTTTTGAAAGCAGTAATATTTTAAAGCACTATCTAACTCAACACGAAGTTCTTGTTGTTCTGAAATAGACCATACTTTAGAACGATTTGAGCCTGATAACGCATTACCGGCCAATTGGTATAAATACAAATCTTGCTTGCGTTGCAAAGGCACACGACGGCCATCATCTTGATGTTCAAAACGTAAATGACATGGCGTGTTGATCAACCATTTTTCACTAAACCACAGTTGTAATAAATCACCCAATGCCAAGTCACGTCGACCCAAAGGCCAAACGTCAACGTACGCACCTTCGACAGGTGTTTGATATTGCTCTTGATTACTAATAATGGAAAGATAGTTTTCTTGGTAAAAAGAAAAATTTGAAAAAATCTGAGAAATAGTCAGCGTATTCATTCGCTTTCTCCTGTTTAGCCATTTTAGTGCTGGCAAGTTGGGTTTAAATCCACACTGTTTAAACATATGTTTAAACGCTCTGTTGTTGCATTCAGACTATCAATTGAATTTTTTCTTTGCAAGCCTAAGATTCATTTTTTCTAAAAAATCCTTCTTTTTGTTCAAATAAAAAACATCTATCACGCATTTCTCCTCATATTGGTATTTTTAGCTTGACCCTCTTCAAAATCTGCTTATAATCGCATTCAGATTCTCCAATAGCTCAGTCGGTAGAGCGACGGACTGTTAATCCGCAGGTCCCTGGTTCGAGCCCAGGTTGGAGAGCCAAATTCTAAAGCCCATTTATTTAAATGGGCTTTTTTAATGACTATGATTTACATATAATCTATAAGTCATTGTCATTAAAATAAAAAAATGTTCATTCAAGTTGATGCTGAATCAAATAAAACTGCCTTAAAACACTATCTCACTGCATTCATTTTTCTTTTAATTTTTATCAGCCCATTTGCAATTTATTTGGTGAGCTGCACACCCGAAAGTGAAATTGAGCAACATTTCAAAACACCACCCAATTTATATAATAGTGAATCGAACACCCTTCTTGACAGCAAGCTACAATGGTTGATTCCACCTCAGCAGTTTCAAAATCACAATACTATTCCCGAAATATCTGAATCTGTATTGAACGAGATGACAGAAGGACTATATTGGTCAAGCACACCAATTACGCTGCAAAACCAATCTGATCAGTTATATGTTCATATCGATTTTGCAGGTCAGCAACAAACTCGAAAAGATCTTGAAATTTCGGTACTGCCGTTATGTATTGTTCACGAGAAAGAAACACCATGTATGAAAGCTGGGTTAAATGCAACTGGACAACTTTTTAACATCTCAACTCAAAAAAATACGCAATATCACACACTAGAGACCAATAAGTCATGGATGTTTTATGGCCATGAATTCCAAGAAAATTATATTATTCCACCACAAGCCACTCTCAAATTTTTAGTTAAAGCCAACATCCCTGAACACTTAACCCTGCAATGGCTTAGGCTAAGCATCAGTACTAGCCCCATTGTTGAGAAACAGCAAAATTTTATGCTCATGACGCAAAACAGTATAAGAATAAAATATGCACTTGCTCTATTGCCATTCTTCATATTAGCTTTGATGCACATTTTTCAAGGGTTTGAAAGCCTGCGTAATTTATCTATCGGCGCACTTTCAGCACTTTTATTTGCAATCAACACCATCATTTGGGATATCCATTATATGGTGATTGGCTGCCTGATTTTATGTTTTGCAAGTGTCTGTTATTGTTTTGAGAGCCGATATTATCGATTGCTTTATTTAACGGGTTGTTTACTGATTGCAGGCTATTCGCAGCAATATTATGGTGGTTTTAATAAACACTTTTTCACTCAAACCAGTTTAATTTTATTGATAGGTTTATCGATGTTTTATCTTGAACCTAAAGATAGCTAAATCATTTTCATAAAAAAGCTCCGCAAATCGCAGAGCTTTTTCTCTTTAAATCACATTAAAACTCAAAGTATATTTATATCGTTTTAATGCGTGTTCCTTCATTTCAAAAGGCTGTTGATAATCCATTTTCAGCAAATACTGACCACGATCTGATAGGTTAAAATTCAAATTTCCATCTTGATCAGTTTTAAGCGTTTTATAAACTTTTCCTTCACGGCTGTAATCCGTGGTTTGCTGCAAAATTTCAACCTGTAAACCCGCAACCGCTTTTTTCTGATCTAGCACTTTCAGTTGCACAGGCTCATTATGCTTTATAGCATTTGGATGGGTTTTAAATTGCACATCAAAGCCATCATGTAAATGATTCACCACATGTGTAGAGGTTGCACGGCGTGATACAAAAGTTTCAATGATTTCCTGCGTTTGAATACTTTTGATTTGCGACTTTTTAGTCAACTCGGCTGTATAAATGACATTTGCATTCGCAGT
Source organism: Acinetobacter sp. YH12129 (assembly GCF_013418685.1). Classification (NCBI taxonomy): domain Bacteria; kingdom Pseudomonadati; phylum Pseudomonadota; class Gammaproteobacteria; order Moraxellales; family Moraxellaceae; genus Acinetobacter; species Acinetobacter sp. YH12129. The sequence continues at coordinate 133,245 of NZ_VPBP01000004.1, read as the reverse complement.
TTTTTGAGGATCACGCACACCATTGATTAACGCTTTCCACTGCTTTTGATCATAAGCAAAACGCGCTGTACTTCCCTGCTTTTCACCGCGAATACGATACGTGCCATCTTGCTTATTTTCTAAACTATAGCTGCTGACTGTTTGCGTTTTTGCCCAATCAGTTTCCGTTAAATGTAGCTTATCACCTGACGGTGTATGCACATGGAAATTAAAGTTTTTAATAGCTATTTCAGAAACAAATGGATTGTCATAAAAACCTGAAAGAATGGCACTGTGATTATTAAATGTTTGATAGTTTAGAGGCGCAACATAAGGATAATGCGCTTCAGCCTGACCAACCGCACACAAAGCGAAACAGAGTAAAGTGAATTGTAATTTCATATTGAATAAGAGAGCTTAAATTGTTTGATTCATAGAGATCGTTTCATTTTAGATTCACCCAAGCATATTGTAAATAATTCTTATTATCACTTGATTTATATGCATAAAAAATCCCCCATTCTGGAGGACTCTTTTATCAGGCTGCTTTAACGGGCACACCACTATGAAAGCGAAATAATTCATCTGGGCTGCTAATCAGATTTTTTTCAACTTCACGAATATGCTCAATACGCATCTGAATATCTTCTTTCGGGTTCTTTAGCTTATTGGTCGTCGCTACGTCCATAGCTAATGCTAAATAGTCCTCATAATGGCGTGATTCAGACTTTAGCAAATAGCGGTAGTAACGCCCCAACTCTTCATCCACATGTGGTGCAAGCGCATAGAAACGCTCGCATGACCGTGCCTCAACGAATGCACCAATCACCAAGATATCAATTAACGCTTCTGGCTCATAAGTCCGTACTTCTTTGCGTAGACCACCTGCATACCGACCAGCACTGATTGCAGTCCATTCCTGACCACGTTTTGCCATCAGTTCCAGCACTTGCTCATAGTGCAGCATTTCTTCACGAACTAGCTGTGCTAGTTTGATTTGTAAATCAGAGAAAAAACTATAACGAAACATCAAATTCATTGCTGTACTTGCAGCTTTCTTTTCACAATTGGCATGATCCTGCATTAGGATATCCAAATTATTTAAAGCTTCATCTAGCCATGCTTTTGGTGTTTCACACCCCAAGAAGCCAATGACTGGCTTCATTAGGGCATCATAATCAATATTTGACATATACTTTACTTAAAAAATTAACGTGCGGCTTTAATCGCAGCTTTCATTTGTTTCACAGACTGTGCCAATCCAATAAATAGAGCATCAGCAATAATCGAGTGACCAATATTCAATTCATGAATTTGCGCAATGCGAGCAATTGGAGTGACATTTTCAATATTTAAGCCATGACCAGCATTCACAATCAATCCTTTAGATGCCGCATATTCAGCACCTTGAATGATACGCTCCAGCTCTGCTTTCTGCGCTTCAGGTGTTTCAGCATCTGCATATGCACCTGTATGCAACTCAATCGTTGGCGCGCCACAGGCAATCGCCGCATCAATTTGAGCAAAGTCAGCATCAATAAATAATGAAACTTCGCAACCAATCGCTGCGAGTGCTTGAGTCGCATTTTTTACATCTTCAAAATGCCCAACAACATCTAGACCGCCTTCAGTCGTGACTTCTTCACGCTTTTCAGGAACAAAGCATACATGATGCGGCTGAATCTCTTTGGCAAATTCAACCATTTCATCGGTCACTGCCATTTCAAGATTCATATGGGTTTTTAATACAGAACGCATACGACGTACATCATCATCTTTAATATGGCGACGATCTTCACGTAAATGCAGCGTAATCCCTTCCGCCCCCGCTTGCTCACAAATAATTGCGGCATTTACAGGATCTGGATAAGTTGTCCCACGTGCATTTCGTAGTGTTGCCACATGGTCAATATTTACACCAAGCAAAGCTGCCATAATTCTTTCCTAATGACGTTGAGTTTGAGAATTCTGTATCCACAATTGACGACTTTTTAATGGACGATCGCCAAGCAAGGAAGTAATCATTTGTCGGTACAACTTAGACAGTAATTGTAACTGTTCAGGATTAAATTCCCCACCTTTTTCATAATCACACATACTTAAAATATGTTGACCTGACAATGTTGCGCGTGAGGCTTTAATGACAGGTTGAAAACCTTCATTTAAATGAAATTGATAATTTTCATGAGGCTGAATTTGCTGTTGATTTGCATCAGTTGAATAATCCAGCGCATAACCCAACTCTTCAAGTAGCTCATGCTCAAACTGTCTAAGGATTTGTCGCAAAAACAGGTCAGGATTTTCTTGCGCAGACATGCATTGGAGTTGTTCTAAGGTGTGTGCATATTGAGCAAATGTCTCTGGCATCTCGACCTCTAAGGGACATAGCCTCAATAAGACTTCATTCAAATAAAACCCTGAAAAAAAAGCATCCCCATAAAAGAATATGGGTTGATTTACAATTTCAAGTTTACTGAAATTTTTAAGTTCAGACTTGCCGGATGCTTGCAAGCAAATCGGTTGATACTGAGGCGGAGGTGTTTGCCTGAGAATACCGTCAACTCGGCCATGCTCCTGCGTAAACAAGTGCACGATATGACTTTTTTCACGATATTTACGATGGTGAATTAAATAACCATGCAGTATCTCATTACGCATGATTTAAAATATTAATCCTTGTCTTTCTTTTTCTTTTCGTCTTCATCTTCTTCATCATCCCCATCTGGAATGACTGCACCTACAACTGCAGCGGTCCCTTTGACCACGCCTTTTGTGGTTTTATAAGCCACTTTGACAGGAACGGTAACGATTTTATGAATACACCCTTGTAGAAACAAAACACATGCCACTACAGCTATTACTTTCATCATTACTCTTCCCTCAAAGTTTTAAATGTCTAGCAATTAAATGTCGCTATAACCCAAGCTTTTCAATGCACGCTCATCATCAGACCAACCACCTTTGACTTTCACCCAAAGTGTTAGCATGATTTTTTGCTCGAACATTTTTTCCATATCTACACGTGCATCCATACCGATTTTCTTCAGTTTGGCACCTTTTTCACCAATCACAATAGCTTTTTGGCCAGAGCGATCGACAAAAATCGTCGCATCAATATAGGTACACGCCGCTTTAGGACGACCTGTTTTTGGATTAATTGTTGCTTCTTCTGTTTTAAACGACTCAATTTGAACCGTTAAATCATAAGGCAGCTCTTCACCCAATTGACGCATGATTTTTTCACGGATAATTTCAGATGCAAGGAAACGCTCTGAACGATCAGTCAATTGCTCAAGTGAATACAGTGGTGGTTGGAACGGCAGATATTTCTCAATCGTACTGCGCAAATGATCCAAATTTGCACCGCGTAACGCTGATACAGGAACAATTTCTGCAAAATTCATTAATTTTGCACGTTCTTGTATCAAGGGTAATGCATGGTTTTTGTTTTCTAGCGTATCAATTTTATTGATCACAAGAATAACTGGCATATCGGCATTTTTTAGCTTCTCTAACACTAAATCATCATTCTGTGTCCATTTGTCTGCATCAATCACAAACAAAACCAAGTTCACATCACGAAGTGCAGAATGTGCCGCACGGTTCATCATTTTATTGATGGCACGAACTTCTTTTTTGTGCATCCCAGGCGTATCAACAAATACCGCTTGAGACTTTTCACGTGAGTCAATACCCACAATTTTATGACGCGTCGTTTGTGGTTTACGAGACGTAATTGAAAGTTTTTGACCCAAAATATGGTTCATTAACGTTGATTTACCAACGTTTGGACGACCAACAATCGCCACAAAACCACTTTTAAAATCGGCAGGGATTTCAGTGCCTTGTGCACTAAAAAACTGACTAATTAAATCGTTACTGTCGCCTTGCGACTCGTGATCAGCATCTACGTGATCGGAATGAGTAGTCATTAAGACTTTTTCTCCAAAATTTCTAAGATTTCTGCCGCTACAGCTTGTTCAGCAAAGCGACGGCTTGAACCTTCACCGTATTTAACAGGGAGCCCTTCGACTGTACATTCAACTTTAAAATGTTGGTTCGGAGCATCACCCTGAATATCTACAACCTCGTAAACCGGGAGAGGTTTTTTACGTGCTTGTAAATACTCTTGCAAACGTGATTTAGGGTCTTTCAGTTGATCGGTCGGTTCAATATGATCTAAATATGGCACATACCATTTAAGAACAATCGGTTCCAGAATTTTTAAATCCTGACAATCGACATAGATTGCACCAATGATCGATTCAACGGTATCCGCAAGTATAGACTCACGATGATGACCGCCAGATTTCAACTCACCTGTACTCAAGATTAATTCTTGACTGAGTTTTAAGTCATTGGCAATTTTTCCTAGCGCTTCCTGACGAACCAGTGTCGCACGCATACGCGTTAGACGCCCTTCATTTTCATGCGGGTAGGCATGGTACAGATAATTGGCAATTATCATACCCAATAATGAATCGCCCAGATATTCTAGGCGTTCATAATTGTATTTATGGCTCACCGATCGGTGGGTCAAGGCCAGTTGTAACAATTCAGGTTGTTTAAACTGATAACCGATACGACTTGCTAAACGAGCTTCATTTAGCTTGGACTGAGCTTTGATCAAAACTTTTCTCGAACTTCAACACAATATCAATATTCAATAAGAAAGGTTTTCTTATTTCATAATCTGTTTTCACTTGTAGACCATCTACATTAGTGACTTGAGCAATATCTTTAAAATTTAAATCACGTACACCATTCATATCTAAACGCTGTGACATTTGTGACTCAAACTTACTCGGAGCAATATTTTTAGGACTGCTCTTCATCAATTCTTCAATTTCATTGTTGACGAGACGGTCGTCAACATACGGTCCCCAAACCGCAATTAAAGCTTTAGCTAAAAAAGCAAACCCAATAATAGCAATTAAAATTGCGATATAAGACGTTCCCCGTTGATGTCTCATTTTATTTTCCTGATGTAAGACTAATCAATACTGCCATTACGACTAAATGAAGGCAGTTTTAAACCAGGTTCCTTATGCATCCACTTGTAAAAAGCACGTCCAGTGAGGTTTTCTTCAGGCACAAAGCCCCAAAAACGACTGTCCGCACTTTGATCGCGATTATCCCCCATCGCGAAATAGTGACCTTCAGGAACCTTAACTTCCCAATATAAACCATTTTCTGTTGAATATTTACCATTTTCAACATAGTTGATAAATGGTGCTTGGCGCGCAACATTGACGCCTTCAAGCTCACGCATGGTAAACGTATGCTTACCCATGGTTTCTTTATGATAAATCGATGTAGGTGTATCAAGTTGATCTTTTTCACGGCTAAATTCTACAGGAACTTTTGCCACCTTTTGACCATTCACACTCAGTTGACCATGATCGTAAATAATATGATCACCTGGTAAACCGACCACTCGTTTAATATAGCTGATGGTTGGTTGTGGTGGATAACGGAATACAATGACATCACCACGCTCAGGTTCACCGACATCAAGAATTTTTTTATTGACGATAGGTAAACGTACGCCATACTGATATTTATTCACCACAATAAAATCACCTGTTTCTAAGGTTGGAACCATAGAGTCAGATGGAATATTAAATGGCTCATATAAGAATGAACGCATCACCAAAACTATCGCTAAAATCGGCCAGAAATCATAAGCCCATGCGATAACGACATTTTCATTCCCCTTACCTTTGGTCTGCCGTTGCTTCCAGACAAACTTATCCAACAACCAAATTAAGAAAAAAATGACTGTGGCAGGAACAAGGATCAAATTAAAGTCAAAATCCATGAGCTCATAAACCTCTATTTATTATCTTTCTACTTTCAATACCGCAAGGAACGCTTCTTGTGGGATTTCGACGCTGCCCACTTGTTTCATACGTTTCTTACCTTCTTTTTGTTTCGCAAGAAGTTTCTTCTTACGCGACACGTCACCACCATAACATTTAGCCAAAACGTTTTTACGCATCGCTTTTACAGTTGAACGTGCAATGATCTGTGCACCAATCGCTGCTTGAATAGCCACATCGAACATTTGACGTGGAATTAAATCTTTCATTTTTTCCACAAGTGCAATACCACGATGGCGAGCATCTTGTCGGTGGCAAATCATGGCCAAGGCATCAACCTTTTCACCGTTGATTAACACATCTACCTTAACTAAAGATGAACTCTCAAAACGCACAAAGTTATAGTCTAACGATGCAAAACCGCGTGAACATGATTTCAATTTATCAAAGAAATCCATCACTACTTCAGCCATTGGGATTTCAAACGTGATCGCTACTTGGTTCGCCATAAACTTCATATTTTTTTGAACGCCACGACGTTCAACACATAACGTCATCACATTACCCAAGTACTCTTGCGGTACCAAGATATGACATTCAGCAATTGGCTCACGTAAATCTTCAACTGTTGAACCATCCGGCATTTTAGAAGGACTATCGATGTAAATAGTTTGACCATTTTTCATCACCGCTTCATAAATTACGGTTGGTGCTGAAGAAATCAGGTCCAGATCATACTCACGTTCTAAACGTTCTTGTACAATTTCCATGTGCAGCATACCCAAGAAGCCACAACGGAAGCCAAAACCAAGTGCATCTGAACTTTCAGGTTCAAAGAACAACGCTGAGTCATTAATTTGCAGTTTGTGCAGCGCCTCACGGAACGGTTCAAATTCACTTGAATCGATTGGGAATAAACCTGCATAGACCTGTGGTTTCACTTTTTTGAAACCCGGTAAGCTTTGAACTTCTGGTGTAGTTGCCAAGGTAATCGTATCACCAACTGGAGCACCAAAAATATCTTTAATACCCGCGATCACGAAACCAACTTCACCTGCTTCGAGCATGTCAGTTTCTGTATGTTTAGGATTAAAAATACCTACTGAGGTGATGATGTGCGTTTGACCAGTTGATTTCATCAACATTTTATCGCCTTTACGCACACGACCTTCTTTAATACGAACTAAAGAAACCACGCCCAAATAGTTGTCGAACCAAGAGTCAACAATTAAGGCTTGTAATGGTGCATTACGATCGCCTTCGGGTGCAGGAATAACATTTACCAGTGTTTCAAGCACCCCTTCAATGCCTAGACCGGTTTTAGCTGAACATGTAGGTGCTTCAGTCGCTTCGATACCAATAATGTCTTCAATTTCTTGAATAACACGCTCTGGCTCTGCTTGCGGCAAATCAATTTTATTTAAAACAGGTAGGACTTCTAAACCTTGTTCAATTGCGGTATAGCAATTCGCTACAGATTGTGCTTCTACCCCTTGTGCAGCATCGACAACCAATAGTGCACCTTCACACGCAGCCAATGAACGTGAAACTTCATAAGAAAAGTCAACGTGCCCCGGTGTGTCAATGAAGTTGAGTTGGTATTCTTCACCATTAGGATGGGTGTAATACAAAGTCACTGACGCAGCTTTAATCGTAATACCACGCTCACGTTCCAATTCCATAGAATCTAGAACCTGCGCCTGCATTTCACGATCTTGCAAACCACCACAAGTTTGAATAAATCGGTCGGCAAGGGTCGACTTACCATGGTCGATATGCGCAATGATCGAGAAGTTACGAATGTTTTTTATATCAACAGATTTTTTAGCTTGCGCCATGGGCTACCTTGGAAAAATAAAAGCGCTATACATGCAATTCTTTATGCATAGCAAAAGCCGAATAGAAATTGCCGAGGATTATAGCAGATGGATTTTTCAAAGTATCGAAAATAATGCATTGCTTTTATGCAAGTCATTCATCCTACATGGAGAACTTGGCTAGTCTTGGTTTGAAATTTTGCGATAAAATCAAACTCAAAGATCATAAGCACTAAAATCCAGCGGATTTAGGCTATCCGCAATAGGTTGATACGCTTGGGTAAAGGTTGGCGACATGCGTTTTGGACGACCTGTGGCAATTTCAATGCATGCCCACTGCGTATTGCCTGTAAATAATATCGCTTTGTCTTTAGGTCGATAAAATACATACTGACGAAATGAATACAACGCATTGATATCATTGAGCCACGTTCGCAGAATAATCTCCTCACCTTCAACTGCTGCTTTGCGATATTGCACATGATGCTCAACAGCAACCATGGCATGCTTCAATTCAATATATTCTTTTAAACCTAAACCCAAGGCTTCAATATGTGCTGTCGCGACATCTTGCATCCAACTGACGTACACCACGTTATTCACATGATTTAATGTGTCGATATGTTCAGCTTGAACTGTAATTTTTAAATCAAAGATATCGCTCATAGCGTCCTGCAAATTTTAAAATATGCTCCACAGTCTACTCATTTTTATCTAAGGGTAAATTGCAAAAACACTAAAGTTAAAAAAACCACTCGCTTGGAGTGGTTTTCATTCAGCAAATCATTATTGAATGCGCATGCCCACAATCGCACGTTGCCCCTGACGAATCAAAGAAACACGTGCAATGCTGCCATTTTTCAATTCTGAAATAACTTTCACAAAATCTTCTGCATTATTCACAGCTTTATTATTAACTTGAGTCACAACGTCACCCGGCTGAATTCGCGCTTGTGCAGCAATACCACTAGCTCGTACATCTTGAATTAATACACCACCTTTCACACTCAGTTGCTTTAATTCATCTGCAGTTAAATTACGAATTGACACCCCAATCACCGGGCCTTTTTTCACAGGTGCAATTTCAGCTTTTGCAGGCGTATCATCTGGTGCAGTGATCAAGGTTGCTGAAATGTTTTGGCGTTTATCATCACGTAATACTTCAAGCTGAATACTTTGATTAGGACCTGTACGATTGAGATAATTCAGTAGTTCGCCAGTACGTGAAATCGGTGTACCATTAAATTTCAAAATGACATCACCCGCTTTAAAGCCAGCTTTTGCTGCGGGTGAATTCGGTGCAACTTGAGTAATCAATGAGCCCTCAGGTTTTGAAAGGTTATAGGATTCAGCAAGATTCCGATCGATATCTTGCAGCATAACGCCTAAGTAAGCACGTGTCACCTTGCCGTTTTTCTTTAATTGGTCTGCAACATCCATCGCCACATCAATAGGAATCGAGAACGATAAACCCATATAACCACCCGTACCACTAAAGATACGAGAGTTCACCCCAACCACTTCACCAGACTGGTTAAATAAAGGGCCGCCTGAGTTTCCGGGGTTCAATGCCACATCGGTTTGAATAAATGGAACCGAGGTTTCTCCCATCATATTGCGCATTTTCGCACTGACAATCCCTGCCGAAGCTGAATAGTCAAAACCAAATGGTGAACCAATAGCCAACACTGGCTCACCTACACGTAAACGGTCAACATTACCTGTGCGTAGCTCTGGAAAATTTGAACCTTTCACCTTTAGCAAAGCCACATCAGTCCGCTCATCACTCCCCACAACGGTGGCATCAATTTCACGGCGGTCATTCAATACGATGGTGACTTTCGATGCATCTTCTACCACATGGTGATTAGTTAATAGATAACCATCTTTACTAATAAAGAATGCGCTTCCATAACCGGTCTTTTCTTGCGGCATTTTTTGCTGCGGGATAACGACCTGATTACCGAAAAAGCGTCGTAATATTTCTGGGACTTGTTGCTGCAAAAGCTCTTCTTGACTAAGCTTTTTAACCACATTCACGCTTACGACAGCTGGGCTGACTTGTTCAACCAAATTGGAAAAATCAACAGGACCCGCTGCCTGAGTCTGCACGCTAGCAACCGTAAACACAGCTGCATAGAGTCCCTTTTGTAAATACGATTTATTCATTGTTAGCATTCACTCAATTGTGCTTATCATTTGAAATACGTTAGTTTTTATCACAATGCAAGTCTAAGCTTCGTAATAAAATGTTTGATGATTATTTATGATAAACAATCTTAAACATTCCTTAAATATTACAGATCTATGAATATTTTTCATTATTTAGTTAATTTATAGTCATTGCGTTTTTAGGCAAAAACAGTTGTGATGATCGGACATTTTTAAAATTAGCTGATGGACATGTCTAATTTAAACACGACACATCAATTTGATGTGATTATTGTGGGAAGTGGCGGTGCAGGCCTAAGTTTAGCCCTATCGTTACCAGATCATTTTAATATTGCTGTTTTAGCTAAATCGACGCTGACGGATGCCAGTACATATTATGCCCAAGGTGGTGTTGCTGCCGTCCTCGATAAAACAGATTCTATTGAACAACATATCAATGACACCATGATTGCCGGTGCGCATTTATGTGAAATGGCAGCGGTAAAACAAACCGTTGAAGGTGGTAAATCTTCTGTCGATTTTCTACTGAATCAGGGTGTGCAATTTACTTTAGACGACCAAGAACAGTTACATCTGACACGTGAAGGTGGTCACTCTCACCGGCGGATTATCCATGCAGCAGATGCCACAGGTCGTGCTATTTCCACAACATTGGTTGAACGTGCGCAAGAAAAAGCCAATATTCATATTTTTGAAAATTTTATTGCAATCGATTTAATCACCGCACAAAAATTAAATCCTGAAGCTGAAAACCGTGCTCTCGGTCTATATGCTTTAGATGAAAAAACCGAAAAAGTACATACCTTTTTAGCACCGTTCACTGCCCTTGCCTGTGGTGGTGCCATGAAGGCATATTTATATACATCAAATCCCGACATTGCGACGGGTGATGGTATTGCCATGGCGTATCGTGCAGGCTGCCGTGTTGCCAATATGGAGTTTAACCAATTCCATCCAACCTGTTTATATCATCCTCAAGCTCGCTCTTTCTTAATTACCGAAGCGATGCGTGGCGAAGGTGCCTATTTACGTCTCCCTGACGGTGAACGCTTTATGCTGCGCTTTGATGAGCGTGCAGAATTAGCACCACGCGATATCGTAGCGCGCGCTATCGATTATGAAATCAAACGTCTAGGAATCCGTCATGTTTGGCTTGATATCACCCATAAACCTGCAGAATTTGTCAAAGAACATTTCCCAACATTGTATGCACGCTTAATGGAACTCGGTATTGATATTACCAAAGAAATGATTCCGGTGGTTCCGGCAGCACACTACACCTGTGGTGGCGTTGTGGTTGATGAAAACAGTCAGACCGATATTCCAGGCCTATATGCCATTGGAGAAACCTCTTATACCGGCCTACATGGTGCAAACCGTATGGCAAGTAACTCCTTACTTGAATGTTTCGTCTATGGTATGAGTGCTTCAACACATATCACAGCACAGCATCAAGGAACTTATCAGGCGCCTCATGTCCCAGAATGGGATGACTCGCAAGTGACCAACCCTGATGAAGACGTGGTGATTTTGCAGAATTGGGATGAACTTCGCCAAACCATGTGGAACTACGTGGGTATTGTCAGAACAACCAAACGGCTTCAACGTGCGCTCCATCGTATTGAAATGCTCAATCGTGAAATTACCGAGTATTACCAAGACTACCAAGTCAGTAAAAATCTGATTGAATTACGTAACTTAGTGTTGGTTTCAGAAATGATTGTACGCTGTGCAATGGAACGTAAAGAATCACGTGGACTGCATTTCACTTTGGACTATCCTGAACAAGCAGCAGAATTACGAAAAACAGTCCTAACTCCACCCAATTTCCAAGTGGAATGTCCATTGGTGAATACAGAACTGGTTTCTTAAACATCTAAAATGTCTAAAAACCATAAAAAGCCGAATGTAAATTCGGCTTTTTATTTGAATCAGCAAATGCAATTGAGCCTTTATAATCGCTTCGGTGGAATAGAATAGCTCCCTGTTATATGTGCAACAGGCTCATCCACACCTTCTGAATACACCAACACCTCACCATAAATTATACTTTTGCCCACTTTTAACAATCGACACTCGCCTATTAAGTCTTTATTGGCTTCTGGTTTTCTTAAAAAATTAATATTCATATTGGTCGTGACCGCAAGCCCTACAATCCCGATCTCCCCCAATATAGCCACATATAGCGCAAAATCAGCCAAAGTCATCATGGTTGGGCCAGATATCGTATTGCCCGGTCTTAGATCTTGTTCTGTAACATGCCAAATTAAGGTCGCGGTTTGCTGTCCAACTTCTTTAATCGTGCAGTTTTTTAAACTTGGGGCAAATTCACGTTGTAAAAAATCAATAATCGCCTGCTTTCGATGCGGCATAAAAAAATCATCCATAACTTATGCTATGAATGATTTTTAAATCAAATACCTAAAGATTACTATGGCATTTTAGATCTGTTGCAAATGCAATAATGCCTGTTGAAAAACCTGTTCAGGTGTTTGCGTCGCATCGAGGCGCTTCATGCGTGCAGGCTCTTTTTCATGGATTTCAGCAAAACCTGAACGCACTTTCTCAAAGAACGTTGCTTTCTCTTGCTCAAATCGATCCAAAGCGCCTCGTTCACGCGCACGTAACATGCCCGTTTCAATTGGAGCATCCAGCCAAAAGGTAATATCAGGCATACGCGCCACAAAACCGTCATTTAAAACTTTCAGTTTTTCTCGGTCCAAACCACGACCTGCACACTGATATGCAAAACTCGAATCTGTAAAACGGTCACATAAAACGATTTTATCTGCAGCCAACGCTGGCAGAATCACGGCTTCTAAGTGCTGCGCACGTGCCGCATACATGAGTAATAATTCAGTATCATTACTCATGGTTTCTTCGTGGTTCACCGAAAGCAACAATGAGCGAATTTGCTCTGCCATAGGTGTACCACCCGGCTCACGGGTTAATACCACATCTTTTGCTAAGTGTTGGAAATGCTCATGTAGTTTACGAATCAACGTGGTTTTACCCACACCTTCCGTGCCTTCAAAACTAATAAACATGCTCACTCCTCAATTTTTCGCACGAATTACCGATAAATACTCTTGTACCGCTCGGTTATGGTCTGACAAATTACTGCTAAATTTATGACCACCGTTACCTGTAGCCACGAAATAGATGTTATTTGACGCATCTGGATGCATCGCGGCTTCAATAGCTTTTTGACTCGGCAAAGCAATCGGTGTAGGTGGTAAGCCGTTGATCGTATACGTATTATATGCAGTAGGTGTACGTAAATCTTGGCGAGTGATATTGCCTTGGTATTTATCGCCCATACCGTAGATCACAGTTGGATCTGTTTGCAAACGCATCCCTTGTTTGAGACGACGCACAAATACACCAGACACTTGCTCAAGCTCACTATCAATACTGGTTTCTTTTTCAATAATCGATGCCATGATCAAGGCTTCATATTTATCTTTATAAGGTAAATTTTGAGCTCGATTGTTCCAAGCCTGATCTAAGGCTTTGATTTGTCTGTTATACAAATCCTTCAAAATTTTGCGATCAGACTCGCCTTTTGCAAAGAAATAAGTATTCGGAGCAAATAAACCTTCTGGGTGTGAATAAGGAATACCCAGTTCCTGCAAAATCTTTGAATAAGGCAGATTGCTAATGTCATGTGTCACCAAAGGGTCATTTTTTAACGCGTCTATCAGTTGCTTAAATGTCGTCCCTTCGATCACTAAAATTCGATTCATTTGCGCATTTTCAGAGTTAGAAATCAGTTTCATGACTTCACGTACGCTCATGCCTTCATGGATTTCATACACACCAGCTTTCAGGGTGTCATTGATCATGAACTTTTGGTACAACTTTAAAATAATAGGAAAATGAACTTGTTTCTCTTTGGAAAGTCGGTCAATAAAACCTGAATAGGTATCCCCTGCACCAATCGCCAACATTTGCTTTTTGCCTTCCACAGGATAGGCTTTAAATAAACTCGACCACAGTAAAATCGCCACAAGTACAACGATACCAAGTAGCACAACCAAACATGCTTTAAATGGAAAACCTGCTTTGGCAGATTTTTTCTTATTTGTTTTTTTAGACGCGGTGGACATATTAACGAATCTGACTTAATTGAAGTGTTCGGAAAAGTTCAATACAAGCTTGAACATCTAACTCAACTCCATTCAGAGTTGATGCAATTTTCATGGGACTTAAAGCATTGCAGAAAAAAACACTCTGAAAATGCGTAATTTCATCCATATTGACGTGACGTTGAGTACATGCAATCTGATGCTGCTGCATCCGTTTTAAAATTTCTGCACGCATGACACCATGCACGCCATTATAACGAAGTTCGGGCGTAATCCATCCTTCATTTGTACGAATAAAACAATTACTGCTCACACCTTCGACAACTGTACCTTGCACATCCGTCACCAAAGCTTCCCCCCATGGGGTTTGATCCAACTCTGCTTTGAGCATGACTTGTTCTAATCGATTTAAGGACTTCAAGCCCACCAAACTTGGCATGGTTAACCCAATGGCTTGATGTAATACACCACTTTCGACATTTTCGTACTCAAAATCTGCAACGGTTTTGGGGTAATAAAACACCCAAACATCTGCTGGATGCTCAGGTAAACTATAGCCACGCTGACCGATACCACGACTCAACACGATTTTCAAAGTGCCATTGACGACATCTTGTTTACGTAACAATTTTAGAGTGTCTTCAATGAGGCTTAAATCTGCATTTAGCTTTAATCGCTCATTACTCAGTTTTAATCGTGCAATATGCAAAGCTAAAAGTTCTATTTGTCCTTGGCGAATACGTGCCGTGCTAAAACAGCCATCGCCATAGTGAAAGGCTCGATCAAGTAAATCAACTTGTTCTATTTGCTGCGCATTTTTAAAACACTGCATACATCGTCATCCCAATTACATCACTTTATTTTAAAAAATAATCGTTCAGCATATATTTCTTTTTTGTTCATATTAAATTCTTTTTTAATTATTTTTTCTGCATAAAAACTACAGATATTCTTGCCTCATCCAACAAAACATGTATAAAAATTGAGGACAACATGAATCTATCGAAATTAAAACTTGGGGTTTTGGCTGCATTCATTTCTGCCACAGCATTCAGTGCATCTGCCAAAGATTTCTTAAATGTGTCATATGATCCAACCCGTGAATTGTATGACAACTTCAATAAAGACTTTAGCGTTTACTGGAAAAAAACCACAGGCCAAGACATTAACTTTAAACAATCTCATGGTGGCTCAGGCAAACAGGCTCGTGCTGTTATTGATGGTCTAGATGCCGATGTCGTCACTTTGGCCTTGGCTGCAGATATTGATGAAATTGCTGCACGTGGTTTAGTTGCAAAAGACTGGCAAAAGAAATTTCCGCAAAACTCAACGCCGTATACATCGACCATTGTGTTCCTAGTGCATAAAGGTAACCCGAAAGGCATTAAGGACTGGGGCGATTTAATTAAACCGGGTGTCGACATTATTACCCCGAACCCAAAAACATCCGGTGGTGCGCGTTGGAACTATTTAGCTGCGTGGGCTTGGGCCAAACACCAAGCAGGTGGTAATGATACAAAAGCCCAAGAATTTGTCCGCCAAATCTATAAGCAAACCAAAGTCCTCGACTCAGGTGCTCGTGGTGCAACAACTACATTCGCTGAACGTGGTATTGGTGACGTGTTATTGGCTTGGGAAAATGAAGCACATCTGGCAGTTCGTGAACAGCCGGGTAAGTTTGAGATTGTGACCCCTTCACTTTCTATCTTGGCCGAGCCACCTGTTGCGATTGTAGAAAAAAATGCCAAGAAGGATGGCAATGAAAATTTAGCCAAAGCATATTTAAATTATCTGTACTCACCTGCAGGTCAAACCATTGCAGCACAGAACTATTATCGTCCACGTAATGCTGCGGTACTGGCAAAATATAAAAATGTTTTTAAACCTTTAAAATTAGTGACTATTGATAAAGAGTTTGGTGGTTGGAGCAAAGTGCAGAAAAAACATTTTGAAAATGGTGGTGTCTTTGATCAAATCGTGAAGATCAATAATTCAAAATAATGCTTTAAATACTGAAAAGCATCTTCCTTTCGAATAAGGTCGATGCTTTTTTTTCATAGACATGCCTTTTATCTTTTTTATTCATATAAAATTCGTTTTTAATTATTTTTTATGCATAAAGATTGGCGCTATTCTTCACCCATGTTACAGATAAAGTAAAAATTATTGAGGTTCACATGAGTATTTCCGCAAAGTTAAAATTGGGTGTTCTTGCTGCAGTCATTTCGACGGTTTCTTTTGGCGCAGCTGCAAAAGATTTTTTAAACGTATCTTACGACCCAACGCGTGAACTCTATGAAAGTGTGAATAAAGACTTCAGCAAATATTGGGAAAGCCGTACAGGTCAAAAAATTAATTTTAAACAATCTCATGGTGGTTCAGGCAAACAAGCGCGTGCAGTCATTGATGGCTTAGATGCCGATGTAGTGACTTTAGCACTTGCAGCGGATATTGATGTGATTGCAGAAAAAGCCAAACTTTTACCTGCAGATTGGCAAAAGAAACTTCCACAAAACTCAACACCATATACTTCAACCATTGTGTTCTTAGTCCGTAAAGGCAACCCAAAAGCAGTTAAAGATTGGGGCGATCTGGTTAAACCAGGCGTGGGTATTATCACCCCAAACCCGAAAACCTCAGGCGGTGCACGTTGGAACTATTTAGCTGCGTGGGCTTGGGCAAAACATCAAGCGGGTGGTAATGATACAACGGCTCAAGAATTCGTCCGTAAGATTTATAAAAACACCAAAGTACTCGATTCAGGCGCACGTGGTTCGACTACGACCTTTGCTGAACGTGGTATTGGTGATGTATTGCTGGCTTGGGAAAATGAAGCACATTTAGCGATTCGTGAACAACCGGGTAAGTTTGAAATTGTGACCCCTTCACTTTCAATTTTAGCTGAGCCACCTGTTGCTGTTCTAGAAAAGAATGCGGAGAAAAAAGGCAATCTTTATTTAGCCAAAGGCTATTTAAACTTCCTTTATTCACCACGTGGTCAGCAAATCGCAGCTCAGAATTTTTACCGTCCACGTAACGCCACAACACTTGCACAATACGCATCAGTCTTTAAGCCACTTAAACTCGTAACCATTGATAAAGAATTTGGTGGTTGGGATAAAGTCCAAAAAGCACACTTTGAAAATGGCGGCGTGTTTGACCAAATCGTCAAAGCCAACAATGGAAAATAAGACCAGTCATTGGCTGAATCAGGAGAACTTGACATGACACATACAGTAATTGTCCCGGGTGTAGGCGGTAGTGAACACGCGCATTGGCAATCTTGGTTACAACGTCAGCTCATGTCTAGCTCTCGTGTTCAGCAAAAGGATTGGAATCACCCTGTACTAAAAGAATGGATTAAACAATTCGTTCAAACCGTACGACCGTTACAGGGTGAAATTCAAATTGTGGCGCATAGCTTTGGTTGTTTAACCACGGTGGCAGCATTGGCCTTGCATCCAGAACTCAATAAAAAAATCAAAAATTTAGTTTTGGTCGCACCCGCCAATCCAGCACGCTTTGGAGAAAACGGCTTTGCACGCGACAGTACAACGGATTACAAAGCATTTTTTCATCAGCTAACTATTCGTGTGCCGACAACGATGTTGATTAGTGAAAATGATCCTTGGCTTGGCTTTGAAGATGCAAAACAACTTGCAGGTGCTTGGAAGCTTTACCCTGTGAATATGGGCGCTGTGGGTCACATTAATGTTGCATCAGGTTTTGGGCCGTTTCCTGAAATTTTCAATTACTTAATTTCAGAAAACCACATGAAACATATCAGCTTTACTGATGAAAACAAGTATTTATTTCAATTTGCTTTTTAAGTACTGAGCATTAAGCTTGTCGCAAAATCATTTATTCAATTTTGCTGACCTTTTAAGTCAGCTTTTCTCATTTTGAGGAGTCATCATGTCGCAGCGATCCCGAG
Organism: Acinetobacter sp. YH12129; assembly: GCF_013418685.1. NCBI lineage: Bacteria > Pseudomonadati > Pseudomonadota > Gammaproteobacteria > Moraxellales > Moraxellaceae > Acinetobacter > Acinetobacter sp. YH12129. Next base: position 115,433 of record NZ_VPBP01000004.1, on the reverse strand, counting down.
TGCTGCCAGGATTTGGTCTTTCTCTAGGCTTTACCCTAGCGTATTTATCCTTAATTGTGCTCATTCCCCTTTCGGCCGTATTTATTAAATCGTTAGGTATCGGTTGGGAAGGACTATGGGAGATTTTAAGCTCAGAACGTATTTTAAAATCGTTACAACTGAGTTTTAGTGCCGCCATTATTGCTGCGTTAGTCAATGTGGTTTTTGGTTTGCTCTTAGCATGGTGTTTGGTTCGCTATACCTTCCCGGGTAAACGTATTATCGATGCATTGGTTGATTTACCTTTTGCATTGCCAACTGCCGTTGCTGGTATTGCACTGACTTCGTTATATGCACCGACTGGTTGGATCGGTCAGTACCTTGAACCCATTGGCATTAAAGTCGCATATACCCCGATCGGTATTACCTTGGCCCTCATCTTTATTGGTATTCCTTTTGTGGTTCGCACTGTACAGCCTGTACTGAGCGACCTAGAAACTGAACTTGAAGAAGCAGCTTCTGCACTGGGTGCAAATCGCTTTCAGATCGTGACCAAAGTGATCTTACCTATTCTATTTCCTGCGCTGTTAACAGGTTTTGCTTTGGCATTTGCTCGTGGTGTGGGTGAATATGGATCGGTGATTTTTATCGCAGGTAACCAACCCTTCAAGACTGAAATTGCCCCATTGATGATTATCTCTCGCCTTGAAGAATATGATTATGCAGGTGCGACCACGATTGCAGTTGTGATGCTGGTGATTTCTTTTGCTATTTTATTCTTAATTAACTTGGTTCAAGCATGGGCAAGTCGCCGTACAGGGAGAACTGCACGATGAATACGAATAGTAATGCGCTTGCGGAAAAATTACAGTCGCGTGATGCAACGCGTGAACCAACATGGGTTCGTTATACCCTGATCATCATTGCTTTAATTTTCTTCTTAAGCTGCCTGATTCTGCCATTGGTTTTGGTTTTCGTTGAAGCCTTTAAACAAGGTGTTGGCGTTTACTTCCAAGCACTGGTACATCCAGATACATTATCAGCAGTAAAACTTACGTTACTGACAGCTGTGATTGCCGTACCGTTGAACGTCGTCTTTGGTGTAGCTGCGGCATGGTCTGTTGCCAAGTTTAATTTCCGTGGTAAATCTATTTTAACCACGATTATTGATATGCCATTTTCAGTCTCTCCAGTTATTGCTGGCTTAATGTTGGTATTGATTTTTGGTACTCAAGGTTGGTTAGGCGGCTGGCTGATGGATAACGACATCAAAATTTTATATGCCGTTCCAGCCATTGTCCTTGCTACTGTGTTTATTACCGTTCCTTTTGTGGCACGTGAGTTGATTCCATTAATGGAAGCTCAAGGGACTGAGGAAGAAGAAGCAGCTATCGTATTGGGTGCTTCAGGCTGGCAGACTTTCTGGAAAGTGACACTTCCAAATATCAAATGGGGCTTAATCTACGGCGTGATTCTATGTAATGCACGTGCAATGGGTGAGTTTGGTGCTGTTTCTGTAGTTTCAGGTCACATTCGTGGCGAAACCAACACCTTACCGCTACACGTAGAAATCCTTTATAACGAATATACCTTTAGTGCTGCTTTTGCTGTGTCTTCACTATTAGCGCTCTTGGCGATTGTGACCCTGATTTTAAAAACATGGGTTGAACTACGTCAGGAACGACAAGACAAGCGTAAAGAAGATTCACAAGTTTCTTAAGGAATGACCTCATGAGTATTCAAGTAAAAAATATTGAAAAACACTTTGGTGCATTCCATGCACTTAAAAATATCTCTTTAGATTTCCCAGATGGTCAGCTCGTTGCGCTGCTTGGCCCATCAGGCTGTGGCAAAACCACCCTGCTCCGTATCATTGCAGGACTTGAATCTGCCGATAGCGGTCAAGTCATTCTAGAAGGTGAAGATGCCACTAAAGTTCATGTCCGTGAACGTGAAGTTGGTTTTGTATTCCAACATTATGCACTGTTCCGCCATATGACCGTATTTGACAACATTGCTTTTGGTTTACGTGTACGCCCACGTGCAACACGCCCATCTGAAGCCGAGATCAAAAAGCGGGTTACTCGTTTGCTTGATCTTGTTCAGCTTGGTTTCTTGGCTGACCGTTACCCTGCTCAACTTTCAGGTGGTCAACGTCAACGTATTGCACTAGCACGTGCTTTAGCGGTTGAGCCGCGTGTGTTATTACTGGATGAACCTTTTGGTGCATTGGATGCCAAAGTTCGTAAAGAATTACGCCGCTGGTTACGTACCTTGCATGACGAACTCCACATTACCTCTATTTTCGTGACCCATGACCAAGAAGAAGCGCTTGAAGTGGCCGATCAAATCATTGTGATGAATAAAGGCAACGTAGAACAGATTGGCTCGCCACGTGAAGTTTATGAAAAACCTGCAACACCGTTTGTATTTGACTTTTTAGGTCAAGCCAACCGTTTTGAAGGTCAAAATAGCAATGGCCTTATTCAAATTGGTGAAGACCGAATTTTGTTGCCACAAAATGCCAATGCACCGCAAGGCAATGTCATTGCCTTTGCTCGTCCGGATGAACTGCGTATTCATGCACAGCCGCAAGAAAATGCCATCCAAGCGACTTTTGTACGTGAGCTTTGGATTGCAGGTAAAGTCATTGCTGAACTGCATGACCGCCAAGGCAATCTGATCGAAATTTCATTAACGGCTGATGAAGCGAAAGCGCATCAATTCCGCCCAAATCAAACGGTATGGTTAAGTGCAACAAACTTGCATTTATTTGAAAACCAAGTTGCATAAAACAAAAAGTTGGGGCCGTCACAAGCCCCACTTGCTTTTAAGGTAAAATAAAATTATGAATTTCCAACAATTAAGAATTATTCGAGAAACAGTACGTCAGAATTTTAATTTAACAGAAGCATCTGCTGCACTTTACACTTCGCAGTCTGGCGTGAGTAAACACATCAAAGATCTAGAAGATGAACTTGGTGTACAGCTGTTCATCCGTAAAGGTAAACGTTTACTCGGTTTAACCGAACCAGGCCAGTCATTATTGGGTATCGTTGAACGCATGCTTGTAGATGCAGACAATATTAAACGTCTAGCAGATGACTTTAACAAAGTGGATGAAGGGACATTAACGATTGCGACTACACATACGCAAGCGCGTTATGTCTTGCCGCCGATTGTGAACCAATTTAAAAAAGAATTTCCAAAAGTTCATCTAATTTTGCAACAAGCAAGCCCTGTTGAAATTACAGAAATGCTCCTTCAAGGTGAAGCGGATATTGGGATCGCAACCGAATCGTTAACCACCGAAGATAACCTTGCAAGTGTGCCTTACTATAACTGGCAACACAGTATCATCACACCACAAGAGCATCCACTGACCCAAAAATCAAATATCACCATTGAAGATTTGTCGAACTATCCAATTATTACTTACCACGGTGGTTTTACGGGTCGTTCAAAAATTGATAAAGCCTTTGAAGATTCAGGCTTTGATGTTGATATCGTGATGTCCGCACTTGATGCAGACGTTATTAAAACCTATGTTGAACTCAATATGGGGGTTGGTATTGTCAACGATGTGGCATATGACCCAGAACGTGACTACCGTTTAAAACAAATTCCAACCGATATTTTTGGGGTCAATACCACTTGGATTGCTGTTCGCAAAGGACATTTACTACGCGGTTATGGCTATGAGTTTATTTCTTTATGTTCACCAGATGCTGACATCAAAGCGTTGAAAAAAGTCGCTTACCCAGAAGAATGATAGGCCAATTGACGAATTAAAGAGGACACCTACTGTCCTCTTTTTTTGGTAAACACATATTTTATCTAAGTTTTCTTGGCTTTATTTTTAATTTTGATTAAAATACATCCAACACAATAAAAATTAAAACCTTATTACTTCCGACCCATATTTATGAAAAATCAATTCGTCGCAGTGGCAGTCGGTATCGTCTGTCCCATACAAATCATGTATGCAGCAGGGATAGAAAACTCAGATCAATCGATCTCGGCCTTTCTTGAACCCGGAAATTATACTGAAGTCAGTTTCGCTTACGTCGATGCTCAAGTGGACGGCAAAGTTCAAAACCAAGGTTTAATCAGTGAGTTGGGCATCACTGATTTTTCTACAGGGAATCTCGCCCATCAACAATTTTCTGGGAAATTGGCACTCAAAATTCAACCACATAAAAATATTTCTGCGGGGGTGATTTATGAACAACCCTTTCATACCGATATCAGTTATCAATATAGTCCTCGCTTACTAGATGGCTCAAATATCGATATTGAAAGCGCCGATATTAACTTTAGAACGCATAACCTAACTGGACTGGTAGGCTATCAACCCAATAATAATTGGAATATTTATAGCGGTTTAAGCCTACAAACATTTAAAGGTGATTTAAAAATTTCTGGGCAACAATATGCTGCTCTCAATGGCTACCATGCCGATTTTAAACAAGATGAAGCGCTTGGTTGGCTGCTCGGTTTAAGCTATCAAATCCCTGAATATGCTATTAAAACTAGCCTAACCTATCGTTCAAAAATCAAACATGAAAATAAGACCTCTGAATCGACTTTGTATTCAAATGGTCCTTTTCAATTAGTACCAGACACCCATACCTCCATTCAAACGCCACAAAGCGTCAATTTTGAATTTCAAACAGCCATTAGCCCACATAATGTTGTATATGGCACAGTTCGGTGGATTAATTGGAAACATTTCAACATTCAGCCACCGCAGTTTAATGCCGTGCTTCAATACGCAGCACTCGATCCACAATACCGTGATTTAGCTGATATCCAATTGGTGGAATATCAGAAAGATCAATGGTCAGGAAAGTTAGGGATTGCACATCAATTGAATCCGAGTTGGCTCGCTGCTGCAGAGTTTATTTGGGACAACGGGACAGGAAATGCGGCGTCTACCTTAAACCCAAGTGATGGCTATCGAGGTTTAGGTTTAGGTATGATGCATAAATTTAACCCGAACAATTTTCTAGCGACTGGCCTGTATTATATGAAACTCTCAAAACCATCGAATACTGAAACATCTCATATTTCAGGTCTTGCAAGTGTCTCAGACAATGATGCCATGATCTATGGTCTGAAATTTGGTCACAGATTTTAAACGCTTTCTAAAAACAAAAAAAACGAGCCGAAGCTCGTTTTTTTATTTCAGTAAGAACTTACCAATGGTAGCTCACACCTACTTTACCTACTGGAAGCCATTCGTATTTGTCATCTTGTTCGATGCTACGTTCATGATCAGCAAGTAATTTGCGGTCATCAGCAGTACCACCAACAGCCGTTAATTTTGCAGTTGGGTTACCAGTGTAATAAGCACCTACTTCACCAAATACGCCCCAGTTTTTATTCAATTTTGGTGCAAAACCAAAACCTAGGTATGGTGCGATATCGTTATCGTAAGACACTTTACCGTTTAGACGATCGAAAGAAGTTTCTTTACCATCGATTTCGATTTCACCGCTTTTCGCTGTAGATTTCAAACCATATTCAGTGTCGATATAACCTACACCCGCAGCAACATAAAGACCTTGAGCCCATGGATTAGCACTTGCACCCCAAGGACGTACTTCTGCATTTAAGTAAGCTACTTTGTTATCCATATCCATGTCGTATTTTACGCCATCTACAGATAAGTCATCTGACCATGAAATATCACCACCGTTATAACCTAAAGCAAGGCCGACGTATGGGTTCGCAGTCCAAAGTAACGCACCACCATAACCAGTCGTACCCACTTCTAGACGAGCGCCAGTTGGGATAAGTTGGTTTTGATCAAATGCATAGCCATCATGAACTACAGAGGTATCTGCCATTGCAGTACCTGCAGCAGTAAGTAGAGCAGCTACTGTTAATAAACGTAATGATTTCATGTGTTTCTCCTCAAAATAAACTGTTATTCAGATTTTACAGACTTGTTATATGGCACATGTTAAAAGGAAACAAAGCTCAACATTTATGCAAATTTACTGATTTTTTGTTAACTTTTGATACATTTAGATTTTAATATTGATTAATAAAGAGTTTTTGTTTCACTTTTTTAAATATAATAATGATGCTTGAGAACAATTCTGTATATTTTGCGTATTTTTTATACAAACCTTATGAAAGTGCTACATCCATCACTCTTAATTTCTTGGTTTTAGTACTTGCTTAATAATTAATTCCGATCCTAGGCCGATTTACCATCTATTTTTAACTCAATTTAGTGTAAAATCTTGGAAAATTTTTTTCTGGATGGAAGAACATGTCTCAGCTTTCAACAATCATTGAACAAGCGTTTGAAGACCGTGCTAATTTCACTGCAGCTGACTGTCCTGCTGAAGTACGCGCAGCAGTAGAAGAAGTAATCGCTGGCCTAGATAACGGTACATTACGTGTTGCTGAAAAAATTGATGGTGAATGGATTGTTCATCAATGGGTGAAAAAAGCCGTTTTGCTTTCATTCAAATTGAACGACAACAAACCAATGGAAGCTTGTGACTTACGCTTCTATGACAAAGTAGATACTAAGTTCTCTGACTGGACTGAAGAACAATTTAAAGCTGCTGGTGTACGTGTAGTACCACCTGCTGTAGCACGTAAAGGTTCTTTCCAAGCAAAAAATGTTGTATTGATGCCTTCATATGTCAATATTGGTGCATATGTTGACGAAGGTACGATGGTTGATACATGGGCAACTGTTGGTTCATGTGCTCAAATTGGTAAAAACGTACACTTATCTGGTGGCGTTGGTATTGGTGGCGTTCTTGAACCACTTCAAGCGAACCCAACAATCATTGAAGACAACTGCTTTATCGGCGCGCGTTCTGAAATCGTTGAAGGTGTGATCGTAGAAGAAGGTTCTGTGATTTCAATGGGCGTATTCATTGGTCAATCGACTAAGATTTATGACCGTGAAACTGGCGAAATCCACTACGGCCGTGTTCCTGCGGGTTCTGTTGTGGTTTCTGGTAGCCTTCCATCTAAATGTGGTAAATACAGCCTATACGCTGCAGTAATCGTGAAAAAAGTTGACGCGAAAACTCGTGCAAAAACAAGCTTGAACGAATTATTACGCGAAGACTAAGTCTTTATTTCAGCGGAGCATTCGTGTTCCGTGGAGCCTCTATCGCTCCTCGTCTCTACGGTTAGCAATGATCGTAGAGATTTTTTGTTTTTTTATATCTGGTTAATTTTGTTATGAGTACCCTTCGATCTTCCGCTATTCCTGTTTCTGATCCGTCTGCGGGTTTACGTATTACGGAGATTTTTTATTCATTGCAAGGTGAAGCCAATACCGCAGGTTTGCCTACGGTCTTTATCCGCTTAACGGGCTGTCCGTTACGTTGCACTTATTGTGATACAACCTATTCGTTTGAAGGTGGTGAACGCCAATCATTAGAAGAAATTATTCAAACCACTTTAGATTTTAAAACCCCTTATATTTGCGTGACGGGTGGTGAGCCGCTTGCTCAACCGAACGCCCTTCCCCTCATGACTCGTCTGGCCGATTTAGGCTGCGAAGTATCTGTAGAAACCAGTGGTGCTTTAGATGTGTCTAAAGTTGACCCGCGTGTTTCAAAAGTTATGGATTTAAAAACCCCGACATCGGGTGAAGTTGCACGAAACTTGCTTAGCAACTTCGACCATTTAACGCCACATGATCAAATCAAATTTGTGATTTGTAATCGTGAAGACTATGAATGGTCAAAACAGCAAGTTGATCGCTATAAGCTAAACGAAAAAGTCAACACCATTTGGTTCTCTCCGGCCTTTGCCGTTGAAAAAGGCGCTGTTCGTTTACCTCAGCTTGCACGTGATTTAGCACAGTGGATTTTAGAAGACCATCTCCCTGTTCGCTTCCAATTGCAATTACATAAATTGCTTTGGAACGATGAAACTGGTCGTTAAGTTTTAAAGAATTATTTGGAGTAATGCATATGCGCCCTCGTGCCATAGTTTTATTGTCTGGCGGCTTAGACTCAACCACTTGTTTAGCTTGGGCTCAAGCACGTTATGAATGTATCGCCTTAAGTTTTATGTATGGTCAACGTTCTACGACAGAACTGGATGCTGCTCGTGAGTTAACCAAGCAGGCTGGTGTAGAACATCGTGTCATTAATATCGATTTAGGTAACTTAGGTGGCTCTGCGTTAACGGACCATAGCATTGAAGTTCCTGATCATGAACAAGCCGGTATTCCTGTAACTTATGTACCAGCGCGTAACACGATTTTCTTGTCATATGCTTTAGCTGCGGCGGAAGTTTTTGGTGCAGAAGCAATTGTCATTGGTATTAATGCGGTTGATTACTCAGGCTATCCAGACTGCCGTCCAGAGTTTATCGAAGCCTTTGCCAACATGGCTCGCCTTGCAACTAAAGTTGGCGTTGAAGGAAAACCACTTAAATTTGAAACACCTCTGTTACATTTATCCAAAGCAAATATCATTCGCTTAGGTATAGAACATGGCGTAGACTACAGTCAAACGGTGTCTTGCTATCAAGCAGATGACCAAGGTCGTGCTTGCGGTAAATGCGATAGCTGCCGTCTTCGTAAACAAGGTTTCGTTGACGCAGGTATTGAAGATCCGACACGTTACATACCGAAATAACAAGGTAGGGTTTATGAAAAATTTAAAATCAAACATTATTCTTTCTGCTGCTTTCTCTGCAGCTGCATTGTTTGCTTCAGTTGCACACGCTGACAACGACAAGCTTCAACAAGCATATAAGAGCACTAACGTAAAATCTTCGTTAATTAATGTTTGTAAAGAAGAAACTGGCAAAGGTAAAAAACTAACTGCCGCTGAAGTTAGCAAATACTGTACTTGTGCTGTTGAAGCAGATGGTCGTTTAACCAATGCTCAAAAATGGGAAATCCAAAGCACAATCAACCAGAAGAAAAGCCCTGCAACACTCGCTTTTGTTCAAAAACAAAATAAAGACCTTCAAGCATGTTTCGGTCCTCAGTTAACAGGTAAATTAAAAAATTTAACTGAAGAAGCAATGAAATCTGCTCAAGCGAAAAAATAATTTTCGTCTTAAAAAAGCCTGCAAATGCAGGCTTTTTTATTGCTTTAAGTTCAAAGTAAATTCTGTATGATGGTCATATTTCACATACTTTGTTTAAGCCCATTTAGGGATAAGACATGAAAAAGGAAATCTTCATGACTGAAATTAGCTTACCAAATCAAACCTTCCCAACCACCTCAGGTGAAGTCAACCTTGCAGAACTAAACAATGACTGGCTGATCATCTACTTCTACCCTAAAGATTCAACACCAGGATGTACGACGCAAGCCATTGGGTTTTCATGCTTAAAAGATCAGTTTGATGCGCTTAATACACCAATCTACGGCATTTCTCGCGACTCGGTTAAAGCCCATCAAAACTTCACTGAAAAGCAAAATCTAAGCATTGATTTAATCAGTGATAAAGAAGAAGTGCTATGTCAGCATTTTGACGTAATTAAAGAAAAAAATATGTATGGCAAAAAGGTTATGGGCATCGAACGCTCAACCTTTATTTTCCATCATGGCAAGCTGGTAAAAGAATATCGTAAAGTCAAAGCCGCAGGCCATGCAGAACAAGTCTTAGAAGATTTAAAAGCATTACAAGCAGCATAAAAGTAATGATTTGAGCCCGCTCCTTTAGGAATGGGCTCAAACTTAATAAGAAGCTTCTAACTAGAGCAATAATGAGGCTGCAATTCCCCACATCACAACGCCAATAATAAAATCTAAAACTTTCCATGCCTTTGCACTTTGGAAGAGCGGTAATAAATAGCGCGCACCAAATCCGAGGACAAAGAAAAATACCCATGAGGCTGTGATTGCTCCAGTCGCAAAATAGACTACTGTCGATTCAAACTTCGTGGAAATAGACCCAATCAGCACAACCGTATCGAGATATACATGTGGATTTAACCATGTTAAAGCCAAGCAAATCAGTACCAACTTCAATAATTTTGTTTCATTCTTCTCACTGGGCGCTAAACTGCTCGAAGTTTTAAAGGCTTGCAGAAAATGCTGTACCCCATAAACTGCTAAAAACGTTGCGCCCAAATATTTAGCTCCATTGACAATTTCCGGATGACTTTCAACCAATTGGGAGAATCCGAGCACACCTAGTAAGATGAGTATCGAATCAGAAGCAGCACAAATAGCGCAGAGCCAAAAGACATACTGCTTTTTTAACCCCTGCTTGAGAATAAACGCATTTTGCGCACCAATCGCGATAATTAGGCTAAATCCAATTGCGAGCCCTTGCATATAACTGTGCAACATTTTTAACTACACTTTCAAAGCTTTAAATGAATCTTGCTATTATCCAAGCTAATTGCTAAAAATAAGTATTTATAAATAAATATCAATATAACTAAGTTTTTCTTAGTTTGTGAAATTTCTAATGCTCATAGGTGACTCATGTTACAAAGCAAACATAGCGAAGCTTTTCTTGCAGTTGCTGAAACAGGAAGCTTTGAACAAGCGGCACTGCGTTTAAACATTACGGCATCTGCGGTCACGCTCAGGCTGCAAACCTTAGAAAAGAAATTAGGTCATGTACTCATTGTACGTGAACGACCCTGCCGCCCAACACTCGCGGGCCAATCATTATTACATTATTTACAACACAGCAAATTACTAGAACATAATTTTCTGCAAAATCTAACAGGACAAACGGCGAATGCTTTCTATCAAGTCAATATTGCGACCAATGCTGACTCACTTGCGACATGGTTGCTTCCGCTACTCAAAGATCTCTTAATTGAAGAAAAAATCGTGATTCATTTTCAGGTCGATGATCAGTCACAAACACATCATTTATTAGAAGCAGGACTAGTCAATGCCTGTGTTACAACAGAATCAGAAGCCATGAAAGGCTGCGTTGCAGAATATCTGGGTGAAATGCATTATCGCTTTGTAGCAACCCCTGATTTTATCCAAAGATGGTTCGGTCAAGGTGTGACGCGAAATGCGTTAAGGGCTGCGCCTGCACTGATTTTTAATGAGAAAGATGACTTACATACACAATCGATTCAGAAGAATTTCGGACTCAACCCTTCACAATATCCACATCATTTCATTCCCTCTTCAACGGCATTTTTTGATGCCATTACGATGGGCTTGGGCTATGGATGGTTACCCGACTATCAAAGTAAAGACTTATTAGCAGCGGGAAAATTGATAGAGCTTTCAACAGAACTCAGTATTGATCTAGCTTTGTATTGGCATCATTGGAACCAACAATCTGTTCAATTACAAAAATTGACTGCTGTTGTGCTGCAACATGCCAAAGATCATATGTGTTAAACCCTGTAAGACTACGGTTATTCAAGCCGCCATTGGCCTTTGAGCTGTATCAATACTTGCTCACCTACTCCACCGAGTGCTTTACGCATACCAAAATCACTACGCTTAATGGTTGCTAAAGATTGAACATCCAACACTTTTGGATTTTGCGGGCTTGGGGTGAGTGTGGTATCGAAGATCACAGGTTTAGTGATACCACGAATGGTGAGATCCCCTCGAATCATATATTTCGCATAAGCCACGGGTTCGATTTGTTTACTTACAAACTTCACTTGCTTAAATTCAGCGGCATCAAAATATTCACTGCCCAAGATTAATCCCTTTAAGCTTGGATTACTAAAACTGATGCTATCTACATCTAACAGTAAATGCGCTGAACCTTTATGCGGAATTTCAGGATCAAATTTTAGGTTCGATTGAACCTTATTAAAGCGCCCTTCAACAATAGATAGCCCCACAGATTTAATGCCAAATGTGACCTGACTATTAGGCGTTAGCGTCCACTCAGCAGCATGTAGGGGCAATACGCAGCATAAAGCGAAGGCTCCCATATATTTTGCTAAGGTTCCGTGACGCAAATTCATGTTTTTCTCCTGAATAAAACACAGCCTAAAATCACTACAATGTTTATTTTTTTGCTCCATTGTAGTGCTAGAAATTTTAGCGTTTTTTTATAGCAGATTTGTTTTATCCTGAGTCATAAATTTGTGTTGAAGTTGTTTATAAATGTCTGTCTGTTGAAATTTTTTCAAAAAATCGACGGTACCTTGAGGAAAAGCATCATGCTGAATTTCACCACGATAATACGCTTCACGTACCGGTGTCGCTGAAATGGCTCCTTCTAGACTATCCAACTCAACCATTTCCCATTCGGGGAAGAATTTTAAATAATAAGAAGAATCATCTTTAAAATGCCCGATCAAACCGACTTTTGCATTCGTTTCAACTACGTCATTCACCAAAGATTTGACTAACTTTTGCCATTTTTCATCGTTATATACATCAATCACATGTACAAACTTAATTCGCTTCTGATCTTGCTCTGAAAAACTTGAAAGGATCATCTGCTCACGTTCTACAGCCAAAAATGGATTTTTGATATTTCGTTCATTTTGCGCCGAACCCAGTGCTAAAAGCACATATTGACTTTGTTGCAAGGCAATTTTAATGGTTTGCAAATGCGCTAAATGGAACGGCTGAAATCGCCCAATGAAAACCAAATAATCAAATGTATATTTCATATCAAATCAAACTTTTTATGAACTGAGCAGTTGTGCCACAGGCTGAAATATGCGACATAATGTTGAGCATAAAATCAAAACGAAACTTTTACGCAAGGATAGTACGATGACACTGAGCTGTATTCAACAACCCCATGAACATTTGAATGCGAATTTGGACAATGGCGTACTGACCTTAGCCATCAACCGACCTCAGGCGAAGAACGCGCTGTATACAGAACTATATCTGTGGATTGCAAAAGCATTAGATGAAGCTGATGAAGATACTTCAGTGCGTGTAGTTGTACTCCGTGGTCAAGATGCGGACTTCAGTGCGGGCAATGACATGCAAGATTTTATGAAATCTGCTGCTCAAAAAGGGCAAGCTCCAGCTTCTGAAGGCGCACCGTTCATTTTATTAAAATCTGCTGCTCAATTTTCTAAGCCGCTGATTGCTGCGGTTCGCGGTGTTGCCATTGGGATTGGTGTTACGATTCTGCTTCATTGCGATCTAGTCTACAGCGACAATACTGCCCTATTCCAAATTCCGTTTGTGAGCCTTGGTCTATCGCCTGAAGGTGCATCGAGCAAGCTATTGGTTCAACAAGCCGGCTACCATAAAGCGGCGGAATTACTGTTAACTGCTCAGAAGTTTGATAGTGCGACAGCGCTTTCAGCAAATTTGGTCAATAGCATTGAAGAAGATGCTTATGCGACAGCTGCGAAAAAAGCAGCACAGTTATCTGCACTTCCACTAGCGTCTTTGGTTCAATCAAAAGCATTAATGAAACATAATGTAGATGAAATCGTGGCATGGATTGACCATGAAGCTGAAATTTTCATGGATCGAGTAGGCTCTCCAGAAATGATGGAAGCTGTTGCCGCCTTTATGCAAAAACGCAAACCTGACTTCTCTCAGTTCAATTAATGTTTTAATGGAACTAAAAAACCACTCATATTTGGGTGGTTTTTTTCATCTCAGCCCCAATCTATTTTCTAAATTAAAAAACTGGATGTTTCCACATGACTGCAGTATCACAAACTGAAACTAAACCTGAAAAGAAACGCTACTACGAGCCTGCGCCTGAAGGCATCGATATCGAGAATTTTAAAAAAGTTGTACAAAGCCGTCGTTCTGTACGTAAGTTTACCGACAAGGCCATTCCAAACGACGTTTTAGATGAATGCTTAGACCTCGCCTTGCTTGCACCGAATTCATCGAATTTACAACCGTGGACATTCTATGTCGTTCAGAACCCTGCAAAGAAAAAACAATTGGTGAAAGCTTGCTTAGGGCAACTAGCTGCAAAAACTGCTGCTGAATTGATTGTCTGTGTCGCGCGTACCGACCGTGTAGATGAAATGGCAAAACGGAATATTTCGGAATTTCCATTTCCTGAAGCACCTGCAGCGGTACAGAAGTATTACAAGTTTATTCCTTATAACTATAAAACTGGTTACTTCAACGCCCTAGGTAACTTTAAGAAAGTTGCTTTCAAAGTAGCACGTACACTGGATAAACAATTGCCTGTAACAGCATTTAATGAAGCAGATGCTAAACTTTGGGCGAGCAAAACTACAGCATTGGCTTGTGAAAACTTAGTTTTGGCTTTACGCGCCTATGGTTTTGACAGTTGTATGATGGAAGGTTTTGATGAACCTTTGGTGAAGAAGATTTTAGGATTAAATGCACAGCAATACCCAGTGATGGTGATTGGTGCAGGTGAACGTGCTAAAGATGGTGTATTCTTCCCTCAGTATCGTTTTGATCGTGAGCTGTTTATTCAGAAAATATAATTTGCTTTCAAAAGAATAGTCACAACCACAATTAGCTACGTGACTTTAGTTTATAACGCGTAGGTATTACGTTACTTTGAAGGATCAAAGTAACCAAAATCCCTTGTTAGACAGAAGATTCATCCTTGAATCTCTGTCTAACGGGTTACATCCATGTCACCCTTCGTGTATCTACTTTTTTCTATAACTTAAAAATTTAAAAGCATCATTAAAATTGAATATCCACCATTTGAATAAACTCAAATGCTGGCTCTTCATAAGGATGACTTACTTTTAAAGCCCTTGCGACCTCACTCGCTTTATCTTCAGGCACGATGGTTTCCACACGCCATTCAGGGATAGATTCAAGCTGATCCAACTCACCTATAAAAGGATTTGCGCCTTTTACAGGTTTAAATTGCCCCTTCCCTAAAACTTGCCACGCGCAGTGTTCATAGTTGCCTATACCGCCTGCTCCTGCTTCAAATACGGCCAGTTTGGTAGATTCAAGATGTGATTCTGGGACGTAATAGATGAGTTTGAGCATTTTTTTACAGCCTATCGAATTCCAAATTTTATAGTAGAATAACTTTACATTGCCTATTGAGCTAAAAAACACCCATAAAAATATGAATATTATTGACCTCCAACGTATTCTATATCCCATGTCAAAATGCTTACAAACTGTAAGAAAAGACTATTTCTATTTGGGGTATTCAGCTGATCTAGCAATTTCTATTAAAAATATATCAGATGAAAAATGGGAGCTAAAGACGTATGAAAGAGGTCAAATTATTAGCCAGGAATTCTATTTAAGTGAATACATTACTTGTTTAAAACTTTTGCATCATATTGATAAAATTTCCACTGATGATCCAAACACTATGAAACTGATAGATTATTCAGAAGATTGGGCACTTTTAGAAAAAAAAAAGAATTTTATTTTTGTATCCAAAGTTCCAGACCATATCTTTATAGAGACTTTTCAATAAATTTAACCTCTACAGAAATTCAAAACTATAGATCCCTAGGTTGCAATTTTCTTTTTTCATTACAAGCTGAGATTGATGCAAGCATCCCAATCAGAACATCATCAAATTATCATAAAAGGAAAATTAATAATAATTTAGAGAATGAATTATCTAATAGGCTGCTAGATGAATTTGAACTTCTAGATGTTTTTGAATTAAATACTCAAGAAATAGTTAGCACTTCAAAGCAATCTAAATTAATTAATGACTCCACAACATTTATTAAAAACCAAATATCTCAACCACGTTATATTCTTCCATCTATTATTTTCATTTATATAACTCTGAACTACTTTTTCAACAAATAACACATAAAAAAAACCGCCTCACGGCGGTTTCTATATTTCAAATATTACATCTGCAACGCATAACCCAAAACTAAAAACACCAACTGCAAACACACCACTGCACCAAAAAGTTTCCAGCCCTTTCTACGCAGTGCAGACTTATCAACTGCCGAATATTCCACTGTTTTAATCATGTCATCACCTCATCATGAGTGTTGAGACTGAACTCGTTTAGTTATCCATCTTTCTTTTATTTTGCATAGCTATTGTGCATACATTACACACTAGCATGTTTCCACAAATATAAAAGCAAAATCTAAACCAAGTTCAGCATGGGAGACTACAAAAGTTGCAGACACAAAAAACCACCAAATAGGTGGCATAATAATGAGGCATCTTAACCAATGTTTTAATATTTTTCCATAAGGTAAAATTAAGACATTATTTTACCTTATTATTTACTACACAAATTATCATTAGCCAATGTCATTACAGTTCCATCCAGAGCCTGACTAAATGCTAAATGCGCTTTAAAACGTATTTTAGTATTCATGGTAATTGCACTGATATCTTTAACAACCGTCATTGCTCTAGGTAATTCATCTACTGGAAAACGTTCATAGATACACCCTATCGCACGTGATTTCTCAAATGAAATATGTTTAACCTGCGCTAAGTCTAGTTTATTCACTAATAGGCTTTTTTGTAATTGCACTGCATATTGGCTAACTGCCCTTTGCTGCTCTATTTGCTTAAAATTTTGAGTGATATAAAGATCAATGTCATCACGGATACCATTCAGATCTGCATCCACTCCCATTAAATTATTATCGACATTCAGCTGAAGTTGTCCGCCTCTTTTTTCCACTTCATTGAGCTGTACAACATTCTGCCGCCACATATACGCTTCACAGCCATTCAGAAAAATAATACTCGGAATAACAATCAAGGAAATTTTTACTAATTTTTGTAGATTCATAAGCAATGTATTTTTTATTTTAGCAACTCATCTTAAACGAAAAGCTAAACCATTTAAACGGCTGAAAGGTGAGTATCTCTTCGCCATAAAAAAAGCCCCTTTCGGGGCTTTTCAATTTGTTGATTAAATCAATTAACCAATAAATTTACGTGCATTACGGAACATACGTAACCAAGCACCGTCTTGATCCCAATCTTCAGGTTTCCAAGAGTGCTGAATCGCACGGAAGTTACGTTCAGGGTGCGGCATCATAATCGTTGCACGGCCGTCTTTAGACGTTACACCTGAAATCGCTTCTGGTGAACCGTTCGGGTTCATTGGGTAATGCTGTGTTGGGTTGCCTTGGCTATCTACATAACGCAAGATCACTTGATCACCTGCATTCAATGCTGCAATGTTTTCCGCGCTAGCAACCACACGGCCTTCACCATGTGCAACAGCGATAGGAAGAATCGAACCTTCCATACCTTCTAACAATACAGAATTTGATTTTTCAACGCGTACGTTTACAGCACGCGCTTCAAACATCTCTGAAGTATTGCGGTGGAAACGAGGCCAAGCTTCTGCACCCGGAATGAGTGGTGCAAGCTGAGACAGCATTTGACAGCCGTTACAAATACCTAGAGAGAAAGTTTCATCACGGTTGAAGAATTTCTCAAATTGGTCACGAAGTTTAGGATTGAATAATACTGATTTAGCCCAACCGCCGCCTGCGCCCAATACGTCACCGTAAGAGAAACCGCCACATGCCACTAAACCTTCAAAGTCATCAAGACTGATACGGCCAGCAAGCAAGTCGCTCATGTGTACGTCTACAGTGTTGAAGCCGACTTTATCGAATGCAGCAGCCATTTCTACATGACCATTTACACCTTGTTCACGCAGAATCACCATGTTTGGACGGCGTTCATTGATGTACGGTGCTTCGATTGGCTCGTTCAAATCAAATGTTGGTTTTGCAATTAAACCTGCATGTGATTTGTCAGCAATCAACGCATATTCTTGATCCGCAGTTTCTACGTTGTCACGCAGACGTTGGATTTGATGCGACACTTCAGTCCAAGCTTGCTGTAATTCAGCACGGTCTAAGCTCAAACCATTTACAGTTAAAGTATCTGTATCGTTTACAGTACCCACAACCGCAATTGCATCTTTAAGGCTAGACGCTGCAACTTCAGCTTCTAATGCAGCCCAATCCGCTTTGCTGATTTGAAGCACTGCACCAATTTCTTCTGCAAACAAGCTTGCAGTCGATTGATCTTCAAGTGCTGCACCTAAGCGTGAAGCAAACATCATTTCTGCAACAGTTGCCAATAGACCACCATCACCGATGTCATGGTAAGCCTTGATTAGACCACGGTTGTTCCAGTCTTGAACCAATGCAAAGAATGCTTTGAAGTCATCGAAGCTGTCTACGTCAGGTGTTACAGAACCAATTGCTTTATAAACCTGAGCAAGGATCGAACCGCCTAGACGGAATTGACCTTTAGACAAATCAATACGTACCAGTACAGACTCGATATTTTTAAGTTCAGGTGTCAATGTTTTGCGAACATCCGTCACAGGTGCAAATGCTGTGATCACGCCTGACATTGGTGAAGTGACAGATTTGTCTTCGCCTTCGTCATTCCAAGTGGTACGCATAGACAATGAGTCTTTACCTACTGGAATTGCGATACCTAGTGCAGGACACATTTCCATACCGATGGCTTTAACACCTTCGAATAGCGCTTGATCTTCACCTTGTTGACCTGCAGCAGCCATCCAGTTTGCAGACAATTTAATGTCACTGATCTGGTCGATTTTTGCAGACATAATGTTTGAAATCGATTCTGCTACAGATAAACGTGCAGAAGCAGCAGGATTCAACAACGCAACTGGTGGACGCTCACCCATTGCCATTGCTTCACCTGTATAACCGACAAGGCTAGTCGTTGTTACCGCAGCATCCGCTACAGGAACTTGCCACTTACCAACGAACTGATCACGTGCAACCATACCTGTAATCGAACGGTCACCAATCGTGATTAAGAACGATTTAGATGCAACAGTCGGGTTTTTAAGAACGCGGTAAATCGCATCTTTCAAATCTGTTACAGTTTCAGCAGTGAAGTCATCGCCTTTACGTTCAATGGTTTTGTATGAACGGCTCATACGCGGTGTACCGCCAAGCATTACTTGCATTGGCATATCCACAGCTTTGTTTTCAAATAATGGATCGTTCACAGTCAATTGACGCGCTTCAGTTGCTTCACCTAATACAGCGAATGGGCAGCGTTCACGTGCACACAGTGATTCAAATAATTCTAATGAGCTTGGACGAATTGCTAATACATAACGCTCTTGTGCTTCGTTCGACCAAATCTCCATTGGAGACATGCCTTTTTCAAGCGAAGGAATTTTACGTAGATCAAGGATTGCTCCTAACTCGTGATCGTTCACAAGTTCAGGCATTGCATTTGAGATACCGCCTGCGCCTACGTCATGTACAGACACGATTGGGTTATGATCTTCCATGCGCCAGCAAGCATCGATGACTTCTTGGCAACGGCGTTCCATTTCTGGGTTTTCACGCTGTACAGATGCGAAGTCTAGGTTTTCACCCAACTTACCGCTGTCTACAGAAGACGCTGCTCCGCCGCCTAAACCAATCAGCATTGCAGGACCACCTAGTACGATCAGTAAATCGCCTGGTTGAATCGCATCTTTTTCTACATGGTCAGGACGGATGTTACCGTAACCACCGGCAATCATAATTGGCTTATGGAAGCCTTTTACATCGCCATTGACATTTTGTTCAAATGTACGGAAGTAACCATTTAACGCAGGACGACCAAATTCATTGTTAAACGCTGCACCACCCAATGGGCCTTCAATCATAATTTGAAGTGGAGATGCCATACGAGATGGTTTGCCGTAGTTTTCTTCCCATGGCTGTTCAAAGCCTGGAATGTTCAAGTTAGATACGGTAAAACCTGTTAAACCTGCTTTTGGCTTACCACCACGACCTGTTGCGCCTTCGTCACGGATTTCACCGCCCGAACCTGTTGCTGCACCAGCAAATGGTGCAATCGCTGTCGGATGGTTATGGGTTTCCACTTTCATCAAGATGTGAGCGGCTTGACTCTTGTATTTATAAACGTGGTGACCTGTTTCAGCGTCTTGTTTTGGATAAAAACGCTGTGTGTCAAAACCAACTATTACAGAAGCGTTGTCTTTATATGCCGACAATACATCTGTAGGTGATTCTTTATAGGTGTTTTTAATCATTTGGAACAATGACAATGGTTGAACTTCACCATCAATTGTCCATTCAGAACCGAAAATTTTGTGACGGCAATGCTCTGAGTTCGCTTGGGCAAACATCATCAATTCGATGTCATGCGGGTTGCGACCCATTTTTGTGAATGCATCGGTTAAATAATCGATTTCTTCATCAGAAAGCGCAAAACCAAATTCAGAGTTAGCTTTCACCAACGCTTCTTTACCTTGACCCAAAATATCAATTGAGTTTAAAGGCTTTGGTTCAGTTTCAGAGAAAAGTGCCGCAGCATCTTCAATAGCATTGAAAACGCTTTCGGTCATGCGATCATGTAATGCTAGTTTTACTTCATCAGAAACAGCATTTACACCCTTCAAAGTAAACAAAACACCGCGTTCAAGGCGATGAACCGGTGTATTACAGTTGGCAAAAATGTCTGTTGCCTTAGACGACCACGGAGAGATGGTTCCAACACGTGGCGTCACTAAAATTTGGACTTCGTCACTTGCTGCTTGGTGCAATTCAAAAGATTGACCATCGTTGAGAAGCTGTAAAGCGGATTGCTGTTGTTGCTCGTTGAGCGCTTGGTCAAAAAGGTAAACCCATTGACTTTCAATTGATTGAACAGAACTAATTGACGTTAAACGTGATAATAGTTGAGTTTTCTTAAATGAAGAATGTGCAGGTGCACCGGCAACGATAAACATGCTAATTTTGGCTCCACGGGATGATCGAAAAGACCATGCCACAATGTGACTTGAGAGAGCGCATATTCTACTGTGTATTAGTTAAATCAGCTAGATGGGAAAAGCATTTTCTGTTCGAGAATGGCACAAGATTTTTTAAATTTTGTTTTTATTTTCAGTCAAAAAGATTGAATACAGCAGTGCAGCTTAGCACAAAATAAATTGTAAAAAACATTAATCGAAAATTAATATCAAATTTAGAATTTTGAAGCTTTCAAGTCCGCATTACCAATGGGTTTGAATCAGCGAATAGTCTAGCCAATGAATAATATTTATCTTAAAAACACCCTACCTTAATACGAATATTCTACACCTACACCGATACCCTTAAATAAAGTGTCAAGCTATGACGCGACCCACTATTACTTTAGTCACAAGTTTGGCATCATAGTTTTTAGTAAATAACTGAATAATGATAAATGACTCAAATGCGTTGGCTTGAACTGCTTTCTACAGTTCGTATTGGTAGTAATAAACATAGCTCTGAACAGGCACGTAGCCCCTTCCACAAAGACTACGACCGCATTATTTTTTCTCAAAGCTTTCGACAATTAAACCGCAAGACCCAAGTCCATCCCCTCACCCAACATGATGGCATTCATACTCGCCTGACTCACTCTTTAGAAGTGTCTTGTATTGGACGTTCATTGGGGATGCTCGCGGCTGAAAAAATTAAAGATGAACTCCCGATGTGGATTTCACCTGCCGATGTTGGTGCAATTATTCAAGCTGCGTGCTTGGCACACGATATTGGCAATCCACCTTTTGGACATGCAGGCGAATATGCCATTCGAGAATGGTTTGATGATGCATCGCATACCAACTTTTTACAGGACTTAAGCCCTGAAGAAGAAGCCGATGTGCGTCAGTTCGAAGGCAATGCCCAAGGTTTACGCCTACTAACTAAAATTGATTATCATCCGAATGATGGTGGTATGCGTTTAACCTATGCAACTTTAGGTGCATATTTAAAATACCCGTGGCTTTCAAAAACCATTGCATCGCAAGGCAATAAACCTGCGAGCCAACGGGCTAAATTTGGCTGCTATCAGGCAGAAAAAGAAATCTTGCAGCAAATTGCAGAGCAACTCGGTTTAATTCAACTGGGCGAATATCACTACTGTCGTCATCCGTTGACCTATTTGCTTGAAGCCGCAGATGACATTTGTTATGCCTTAATTGACCTTGAAGATGGCATTATCCTCAACATGTTGAACTATAACGAAGTTGAGCCAATTTTCCTTGATCTGGTCGGTGACTATGGCATACCTGCCGAATTGGCGATGACTGATACCACTTGGCAACAAAAAATAGCTGCATTACGTGGTCGTGTGATGAAACGTCTAGTCGAAGAAGTCACGACAGCCTTCGCCCGCCATCATCATGAAATTTTGTCAGGTCAACTTAAAGGCAGTTTATTGCAATATTGCAGTGAAGATATTGAGCGTGGAATTAACCGAGCAAAAGAATTAGCCCGCGATAAAATTTTTGAACATCCACAAAAAGCAGGCTTAGAGATTATTGCGCATCAAAGTCTACAAAATATTTTAGATGCCTTTATTCCTCTAACTACGCCAAATAAAACTTTGAGTTTTAAAGAACAACGACTGATGTCCATTCTTCACCGTTCGGGGGCACATTTTGGGCCGTTGCATTATGAAAACATCATGCAAGTATTGGATATTATCTCTAAATTTTCAGACCATCAGGCTTATAACCTTGCACAAGAACTTCAAGGCAATAAAGTTGGTTTCTTTTAAACCTGAAAAAATGTGAAGGCTAGTAATTCGCTGGCCTTCACGCTAATCTCGCAACAAATTGAAATTGAGCAAATGGCTCAGACTAAACTGAAATAAAGTGAATAAATGACATGATCGGATGTTTAATTGGCGAAGTGCTGGCATTGGAAGCACCAACAGTATTACTCAATGTAAATGGTGTGGGCTATGAGATTGACACCCCACTTTCTACATTTTGCCAACTACAAAAAGGTCAAAAAATTACCCTGTGGACACATCTGGCTGTTCGTGAAGATGCACAACTGCTGTATGGATTTAGCAATGCTCAAGAAAAACTGATTTTTCGCACACTTTTAAAAGTTAACGGCGTAGGCCCTAAAATGGCACTGGGCATTTTATCAACATTAAGTGTTGAAATGCTGATTCACACGGTTGAACATGAAGATGTAAACACTTTAGTCAAAGTTCCGGGTGTAGGCAAAAAGACCTCTGAACGCCTCATGATTGAGTTACGTGATCGCTTTAAAGCCATGGCTTCAGGCACTGCACCAACGAATTCAACTGTTGAACAAATTCAATTTACGGGCAACTCTGCCGTAGCCGAAGCTGAAGCGGCCTTACAGTCTTTAGGTTATAAACCTGCTGAAGCACAAAAACTGATTAATGCCGTCAAAGCTGATTATACTGAAGCCAGCGACATCATTCGCGCTGCATTAAAGTCGATGAATAAATAATTTTTAGTTTCTAATGAGCACTGCATCCTTTGCCTTTTAGAGCTATAGACAGTATGTGAATCACGCAGGCGACAAGGATGTCGCCGTTAAACTGTGCTACAAGGACGTAGCATCAGTTTAACAAATGGGTTTTGTCACTTTTGCCCAGTCAAAAGTGAGAATCGCCTATACAATGGCATTTAAAGTTCAATCGCTTTTTGAGGCTGTGATTCTTCCACAACGATATAGAGATTAGTTAAATAATTATGCAAGACCGTCTTATCAGTGGTTCAGAAAAACCCGAAGACCACTTCGACCGCGCCATTCGCCCAACTTCCCTCGATGACTACATCGGGCAGCCTGTCGTCCGTGAACAAATGGAAATCTTTATCGGTGCTGCACGTGGCCGTGAAGAAGCACTCGATCACACCTTAATTTTTGGCCCACCGGGTTTAGGTAAAACCACACTGGCCAATATTATTGCCCGTGAAATGGGTGGTAACTTAAAATCGACATCAGGCCCTGTCCTTGAGCGTGCAGGCGATTTGGCTGCAATGCTAACCAACCTCGAAGAAGGTGATGTTTTATTTATTGATGAGATCCATCGTCTTTCACCGGTCATCGAGGAAATTCTCTATCCAGCGATGGAGGATTACCAACTCGACATCATGATTGGTGAAGGCCCTGCTGCCCGTTCGATCAAACTGGATTTACCACCCTTCACTCTTGTTGCAGCGACGACTCGTGCAGGCCTACTGACCTCTCCTTTACGTGACCGTTTTGGTATCGTACAACGCTTAGAGTTTTATTCTGTCAAAGACTTAACGCATATTGTGACTCGATCTGCAAACTTGATGGATGTACCCATGACTGCCGAAGGCGCACAGGAAGTTGCACGCCGTGCTCGTGGGACACCTCGTATTGCAAACCGTTTATTACGCCGAGTCCGTGATTATGCGCAAGTTAAAGGTACGGGTGAAGTAACCCAAGAGATGGCTCAACGTGCTTTGGACATGCTGAATGTCGATAAAGATGGTTTAGACACACTAGACCGTCGTTATTTATCAATGCTGCTTGAGCGTTTTGATGGTGGCCCTGCAGGTGTAGAAGCTCTAGCTGCTGCTATGGCAGAAGACTCAGGGACCCTAGAAGATGTGATCGAACCCTACCTCATTCAGCAAGGCTATGTCATGCGTACTGCACGTGGACGTATTGCCACCAATATGGCGTATTTACAGTTTGGGATGACACCACCAGAGCCGAAAGATAAGTAAACGATTATTCACTGAACAACTTTAGGGAGTTAAATGCTCCCTGCATGTTTATTTAAATTTTTAAAATAAATTCAAGCCACTACAAACAATAGACTGATATGATAAATCTTGAGAATAGAATAATTAACAAAATTAATAGCGACTACATTCAAAACCTACCATTAGACAGTGCCATTGAACACATTCCCAGAGAACAACCTATCAGTTCATTTAGCCCAAAACAAATGAGTGATTTTGAAAGCTTATTCCACACCGAATACAATTATTTTATCACTGTCGAATGTGAAAACATTCTTAGCAAAGAAACCATAGAAGTAAGTGAAGATAATATCTTAACTATTAAACAATCGCCTTCTGCATATCATATAAAAAACCTGAGCTTCAACTATACTTCTGCCCTCATTTTTATTGGGATGTACTATCACGACGACGTACAAGCTTTGGTCAAGGAAAACTTTAAGCCAGCAAAAATTAATACATTGTATTTCAGCTTCTCATTCTTTGCTTTAGTCATACTCGTTTATGTGTTTTTCTGGATAGATCAACCTAATAAACTTTTACTCATGCTAGTTATTGGCCTTGGCTTTTGCTGCTTAACGTATATGTATGAATCTTTAAAAGCATTACTCCCAAAGCAACAGAAAAAGAAAATGGAAGAAACTCACTTTCATATTGCGGGATATTTAGCAGCTCATCTACAGGATTTTGTCGATGCAAAATTTAAATTAGATGAACAAACAAATTAAAAGCAGCCACTTTTTAACCAATAATTACAACTACGAAAGTTAAAGATTTACGTGAGTTGAAACCTTGTGCCATTGGACTGATGACTCACGGTGCTAAACTGCCCGTCATTGAAGCACTTGACGAATCATTGAATTATCGCCATTTTTAAATGCTCTAATTCTTTGCTGAAGTGCAGACCAATATTTTTCAGATTTTATAAAGACGGAACACTCTCATGGCGAATAAATTCGAATTCAACATTCGTGTATATATTGAAGATACAGATGCAGGTGGCATTGTTTACCACGCAAATCATATTCGCTTTATGGAACGTACCCGCACAGAATGGCTACGCGCTTCAGGTGTAGACCATTATTGGCATCAAAAGGATTACAACTTTGTCGTTCATAAAATTAATGTGAAATATTCACGTCCTATATTAATGGATGACCTGATTACTGTTACAGCAAGTGTAGTTTCGTGTAAGGCTACGTCATTTGTGTTGCAACAAAATATTTATCGTGGTGATATTATGCTGGCATCAGGTGAGGTAGAATTGGCATGTATCAGTGCAGAGATGAAACCCCGTCGCCTTCCTGATGAAATACGTGAACTGATTCTGAAAGAATTGGAACAAGATTAAAAAAATTATTTGGCACATGTAGTAACTATGGCAACTCAACTAGAATCAACACTCAAAGTTTCAGACCTCATCTTACAAGCAAGTCCTGTCGTACAACTGGTAATGCTCCTGCTGCTCTTAGCTTCGTTATTCAGTTGGTATCTGATTGCCAAGTTACACATGAGTTATAAAAAAGCGCAGGCTGACGATGAACATTTCCAAAAAATCTTTTGGTCTGGTGCCGAACTCAACACTTTATACAACAATGCTCAACTCAACTCGAAACGTGTTGGCCTTGAAGATGTTTTCTATCAAGGTTTAGGCGAGTTTTTCAAACTTAAAAAACGTAATGCCAGCGCAGAACAATCAATTGAAGGTACAGAACGTATTCTTCGTGTGGGTTTAAGCCGTGACCAAGGACATTTAGAAAATGGTTTAGGCGCGCTTGCGAGTATTGGCTCGGTTGCACCCTATGTCGGTTTATTCGGTACCGTTTGGGGCATTATGAATGCCTTTATTGGTTTGGCAGATGTTGACCAAGTCACCCTTGCTACGGTTGCTCCTGGTATTGCAGAAGCATTGATTGCAACGGCCATTGGTCTTTTTGCGGCAATCCCTGCTGTACTTGCATTTAACCATTTTACAGCCAAAGGTGAAGCCGTTTATAACGATCGTGCGCTTTTTGCCGAAGAAATGGTTGCGTTATTACAACGCCAGTCTGTAGGTTCAACTCAGGACAATGACTAATGGCTATTCAACGTTCTGGACGCTTTGAGCGCATCAAAAAACCATTAAAAAGTGACATGAACGTCGTGCCTTATATTGATGTCATGTTAGTTCTTTTGGTGATTTTCATGGTCACTGCACCTATGATCACCACAGGTGTCAAAGTCGACTTACCACAGGCGAATGGCACGCCTATGCAAGCGGAAGATCGCCCTGCGATTGTTACACTTGAGGCGGATGGGACGATCAAACTCGAAGATAAAAATCATCAAAATGATGTACTCACACTCGATGAACTAAAATCTGTTTTAACGGCCTCGCAAAATGAAGCGAGCGAACAGAAAAAGCAAATGAGTGTCCTGATTAACGGCAGTGAATCTCGTCCTTATGGTGAAGTCATGAAACTCATGTCTGCCCTTCAAGATGCAGGTTTAACACAAGTAGGTTTACTGACTGAGCCATTAAAATAATTTATGAAAGATTTCAACAAGCCGCCTTTTAAACAAAAAGCCGTTGCGATTGGTTTCACACTAGGTGTGCATATCGTCGCTGTGGTTGGCTTACTTTATCTTGGCATGAGTAAACCACCTGAGCCCCCTAAAAAAATAACCACTGTTTTGGTAAAACCGGAAGATTTAAAACCTGTAACACGTGAAGTCACTGAGTTTGATGAAACCGCGCATGAAAATGTAGCTGAACAAATCACGCAAACAGCAGAACCTAGCGTTGAACCGGCACCCGAGATTCCAACGGCTGCACCACCTAAGCCAGCAGAACCACCTAAGGCAGATCCACAGATTGCTGCTCAACAGGCACTCGCTGCGGCAAAAGCACAGCAGCTTGCTGAACAAAAAGCTGCGGACAATGCAAAACGTGCTCAAGAACAAGCTAAAGCTGCTGAAGCTGCAAAACTAAAAGCACAACAAGAAGCCAAAGCGGATGCAGCTAAGGCAAAAGCAGATGCTACGGCGAAAGCCAATGCTGAAGCAGCAAAACGTAAAGCTGATGCTGATGCCAAAGCCAAGGCTGAAAAAATCCATGCCGATGCTTTAAGAAAAGCAGAAGCTGACAAAGCCAAAGCTGCAGCAACGGCAAAAGCCAATGCAGATGCAAAAGCCAAGGCCAATGCGGATGCTGCAAAACGTAAAGCAGATGCAGACGCGAAAGCTAAAGCCAATGCGGAAGCTGCAAAACGTAAAGCTGATGCTGATGCCAAAGCTAAAGCCAATGCAGAAGCTGCAAAACGTAAAGCTGATGCTGATGCGAAAGCCAAGGCCAATGCAGATGCGGCAAAACGTAAAGCAGATGCTGATGCAAAAGCTAAGGCCAATGCAGAAGCTGCAAAACGTAAAGCAGACGCCGATGCAAAAGCCAAGGCCGATGCAAAGACTAAAGCCGATGCCGAAGCACGCGAACGTGCAGCCGAAGAAGCCAAAGCTTCATCTGCAAAAAAAGCAGCTGAAGAAGCTGCACAGAAAAAAGCTGAAGCGAAGAAAATTGCTTCAACAGCAAAACGTGATTTTGAAAATAGGATTAAGCGTGCGTGGGATACACCTTCAGACTCTGCGGGTAAAACGGCGTCTGCTCGCGTTACCCTTACGGAAAGTGGTTCAGTTCGGTCAGTGATTGTGAACTCTAGTGATCCTGATATGAAAGCCAGTATTGAGGCTGCTGTTCGAGCTGCTGCACCATACCCAATGCCGAGTGACCCAGATGCAAAACGTGAAGCTCAAAGTTTTACGTCCACCTTCAAGTCATCACGTTAATTTTTAAATCCCTGCAAACCTTGTGGGGATTTTTCATTTACTTATATACTGAATTATATAACATGAAAACATTATTATTATTTTCGACACTAACACTCCTAGGCTCTCAATCATTCGCCGAAAATCGTTCAATTTACATCCCATCTTCGACCATGCCTGACCATATTCCACCTGAACAATTTAATGCTTTGCTGATGGATCATGCTAAAACAACTCAACCTGAGAAATCAGTACAGGACGTAAAAAAGCCTCTTAAACCCATTTCACATGCTCTAAATGAAGAAGATGCAAAGAAAAAAACGGAAGCCAAGAAAATCGCTTCAACAGCTAAACGTGATTTTGAACATAAAATCAAACGTGCTTGGGATACACCACCTGGCTCTAGCGGTAAAACGGCCATTGCTCGCGTGATTTTATCTGAAACAGGTGCTGTCCAAGCTGTCATCGTAAGCTCCAGTGATCCTGATATGAAAGCCAGTATTGAGGCTGCAGTTCGTGCTGCTGCACCATATCCGATGCCTAGCGACCCAGATGCTAGACGTGAAGCACAAAGTTTTACCTCTACATTTAGATCTTCAAATTAAGTTTGATAAATCCGTGCATTGCTTGCGGGGATTTTTTTGTGGTTAAGCAATGAATCACCCCATACCCATTTTTTCTTATCTTCAATAGATCAAGTTTCATCGCTGGTATGATGTTTATTTTTAAGCTTCTACATCCATCCCCCCAGTTCCACCCTTTCCTAAAATGAATACTCAATCGATTGTACCTGTGTGTTTCAATACTTGAGCTTTTATAAAGCTCTAGCCCCGACTAATTGATCCATTCTTGTCTTCGTTCTATATAACGCCGTGTATGTGGGACTCAGCAACATCAAGTATTACTAAAATTTTCTAAACACTTGATTCAAAAATAGAATCTTATAACTAAAGAATTATCATTTTCATTCCAAAATGTGATGTTGTGTTCATGATTTTTAAGCTAGACTTGACGAAACTCGGATAAAATCTCTGCATTTTTCACAGTGTTATAACAGTTCAGTCATATTTTCATGCTTTTAATATCCCAAAATCATGCCATTATGTGACACAACCAAATACAGACAATAACTCACATTTTTAGAGTAATTAGCGAATGATGGAAATGACGCGTAAACATCTTCTTTGCTTAGCCGTATTCACTGCTTTGAGCCCAGTTTTAGTGACTCAAACGCATGCGCAGCTTCACCTCGAAATCACTAAAGCTCCTGAAGAAGCACCTAAAATTGCGATCGTGCCTTTTAGTAATGACTCAAATATTTATCCAGTGGTTGAAAATGACTTGAACCGCTCAGGTAAATTTACCAGTGCCTCTAAAAACTTACCTGCAACTGCAACAATAAATTCACCTAATGCAGAAGCATGGAAAGCTGCGGGCGTACCCTATGTCGTGACAGGCACATCAAAAACAACGGCTGATGGCTCTTATGAAATTCACTACCAACTGTATGATGTTGAAAAAAAACAATACCTGTTAAATGAACTACTCACTGTACCTGCTTCACGTTATCGTCAAGCAGCGCATATGATCAGTGATGCAATCTATCAAGCTTTAACGGGTATTCCAGGTGACTTCAGCGGCCGTATTGCCTATGTATTGCGTAATGCAGCAACACCAGATCAGCGCTATACCCTACAAATTGCAGATACGGATGGTGAACAACCCCGTACCATTTTGACTTCACGTGATCCAATCCTGTCCCCTGCGTGGACGCCTGATGCGAAAAAGCTAGCCTATGTTTCTTTTGAAACCAAACGCCCTGCGATTTACATCCAAGATTTAGCAAGTGGTAACCGTGAAAAAGTAGCAAGTTTCCGTGGCCTGAATGGTGCACCAAGCTTCTCACCTGATGGTAAATCAATGTTATTTACCGCATCGATGCATGGCAATCCTGAAATCTATCAAATGGATTTACAGACTCGCCAATTAAAACGCATGACCAATGACACAGCGATTGATACAGAAGCACGTTATGCACCTGACGGTAAATCATTTATTTTTACCTCTGACCGTGGTGGCTCTCCACAAATTTACACCTACAACTTAAGTGCTGAAAGTGTAAAACGTTTAACTTTCCGTGGCGCTTTCAACGCGCGTGGTACGTTAAGTGCGGACGGTAAAAAATTAGCTTTGGTACATCGTCCTAGCGGTAGTAACTATAAAGTTGCGGTTCAAGACATTGGTTCTGGTGTAACCAATATTTTAACACCAACAAGTTTAGATGAATCCCCAAGCTTCTCTCCAAATGGTCAAATGGTGGTGTATGCAACACGTGAAGCAAACCGTGGTTTGCTCTCGATCATGTCTTTAGATGGTCGTTTCCGCATGAACTTACCAAGTGAACAAGGTGAAGTTCGTGAACCAGCTTGGGCACCGAAATAAACACTGCATGATTTATTCAACAATAACTTTTTAATGAAACATCATAAATAACCGTCATGGAGATCAATATGAAAGCGATGAAACTGATTGCATTACCTGTTTTAGCTACAGCATTAGTAATGACTGGTTGTGCCAGCCGTAAACCTGCAGCAGATGTACAAGCAGGACAAAACCCAAATGGCTCAACCACTGTAAACACTTCAGGTTTAAGTGAAGATGCAGCACTCAATGCACAAAACCTTGCGGGTGCATCATCGAAAGGTGTAACTGAAGCGAATAAAGCATTTTTAGCGAAGCGCGTAGTACACTTTGACTACGACAGTACCGAGCTTAGCAATGAAGACTTACAAACCCTTCAAGCTCATGCCCAGTTCCTTGTTGCTAATGCAAACTCACGCGTTGCTTTAACAGGTCATACCGATGAACGTGGTACTCGTGAATACAACATGGCACTTGGTGAACGTCGTGCCAAAGCTGTTGAAAGCTTCCTGATTACAACAGGTGTAAGCCCTAACCAGCTTGAAGCAGTCAGCTATGGTAAAGAAATGCCAATCAATGCGGGTCATGATGAAAATGCATGGAAAGAAAACCGCCGTGTAGAAATTAACTACGAAGCTGTTCCTCCACTACTTAAATAAGACTTGAATAAGTCTGAGCTAAAAAAAGCACTCATTGATGAGTGCTTTTTTTATTTATATCGTTTCATTTGCATCGTTCTGTGCTTTTACTCATTTTAGCCCTTTAACTCAGGATAAATTCAGTTAGCGACTTTAGAACTTTAAGAAAATATCCAATGAAAATGCAAGTGAACGACTTTAAAAACGAGATCCTTAGCTTTACCAACTAGAAAATTAGCTTAACAATCTAAATCATTATGCTTCTGCTTCTGGATGTTCAGCATTTTCTTTTTCTGTTTGCATCGACTCAATGAGGTCATGTTTATTGAACTTTTTATACTCTGCTTTTGCTTCGTAACTGCTCCAAGCAGCTTTTACGGTATCCGCAGAAATATCGTCTAAATTCAATCCCTCAGTTGCAGTCGGAGTCGCATCAAATTTTTGTGTGGTCATTGTTGTGCTCCCTGTCTTTCGATTTATACATTAGATTCAACATAGCATGTTATTCAGGACTTGCAAGGGTAAAATCACGACAAATAGTCTAGTTTAATTTTTCTTTTCCTTCGTTCTCATCTAAAATGTTGCACAATCACATTTTTATCATTTTTGATAAATTAATATTTGGAGTTTTCCGGTTATGTCAAATCTCACCCTTTCCCAATTTCTACAACAACAAAGTGGTAATCTTACTCCTGCATTAGCACAAGTTATTGAAACAATTGGTAATACATGCAAAGACATCGACCTTCTTTTACAAAAAGGTGCTTTGGCTGGTGTATTGGGTAGCGCGCAACACGAAAACGTTCAAGGTGAAGAACAAAAGAAACTTGATGTCATTTCAAATGATTACCTCATCGATGCATTAAAAGTTCATCCACATGTCGGCGGTCTGGCATCTGAAGAATTAGATGAATTCACGCCAGCTCAAGAAAATGGCGATTATCTTGTCTTGTTCGACCCATTAGATGGTTCAAGCAACATCGATATCAACATGTGTGTTGGCACAATTTTCTCAATTCTTCCTGCAAAAAATGCGGTAACGCAAGCTGAAGATTTCATGCAAGCGGGTGTTAACCAAGCGGCTGCAGGTTATGTACTGTATGGCCCATCAACAATGATGGCTCTAACTGTCGGTGCTGGCGTAGTCTTCTTTACTTTTGATCCAGAAAGCAAAGAATTCTTATTAACTAAAGATGCGATTGCGGTTGCAGCAGATACTAAAGAATATGCAATTAATGCATCAAACCAACGTCACTGGGAAGAACCTGTTAAACGTTATATCGACGAACTGCTTGCAGGTAAAACTGGCCCGCGTGAAAAAGACTTCAATATGCGTTGGGTCGCATGTATGGTGGGTGACATTCATCGTATTCTTTGCCGTAGCGGTATCTTCATGTATCCATACGACTTCAAAGATCCGAAAAAAGCAGGCCGTCTACGTTTAATGTACGAAGCAAACCCGATGAGTATGTTGATGGAACAAGCTGGCGGTGCTTCTACAACAGGCCGTGTCCGCATTCTAGACATCCAACCAACAGAACTTCATCAACGTGTTCCTGTGATTATTGGTTCTAAAAACGAAGTTGACCTAGTTACGTCATACCATAATTAATTTCTTATAACGAAAGTCAGTATTTTTGCTGACTTTCGTGGATATCTCCCTCATGGCTCTGATTTATCTCGAATCAAAAGACAACCCGAAAATTAAGCACCTCCGTGGCTTAATTGAACAAAATGCCTACCGTAAAAAACAAGGTCAAACTGTTTTGGAAGGCACACACTTGGTGTTGTCATGGTTAGACTCAAAACGTCCAATCAAATCGATTTTCACCACTGAACAAGCAATTAACCATGCCGATTTCGACCGCTTTGCGGAACAATATCAAGGTGCGGTGTTCATTCTAAGTGAATCTTTATACAAAGATATCAGTACACTTGGAACATCGATTGCTTGCTTAGCAATTGTGGATTTACCAAGTTCAAGTGAAGCGCTTAACTTCAGTGAAGACACCTTAATTTTAGACAATATTCAAGACCCCGGTAATGTAGGTACCCTACTCCGTTCTGCTGCCGCGGCGGGTATTGAGCAAGTCGTTTGTACCAAAGGCTCTGCATCACTCTGGTCACCGCGTGTATTACGCGCAGGTATGGGCGCACATTTTTCATTAAATACCTTTGAAAATATTGCCCTTGAAGATATTTTGACGAAATTCAAAATTCCAGTGTATGCAACAAGCTCACATCAGTCTGAAAACCTATATAGCAAAAATTTGCGCAAACAATGTGTGTGGATTTTAGGCAATGAAGGTCAAGGTGTTTCTGAGTATGCATTACAACATGCAGAAGCCGTAGCGATTCCTCAACCGGGTGGTCAAGAATCACTAAACGTAGCCATTGCTGGCTCGATCTGTTTTTTTGAAATGGTACGTCAGCGTCAGTAAAATCGTTATTTTATTGTATTTAGCGCTTAAGCCTGAAAAAAATAGACTACACTAGAAAAAATAATAATTCTTTTTGTCAACCTAACCGTTATTTCCATCGTTATTTGTATATGAATATGGAAATAATGGTGGGTATCCGATGACAGGATTTTCCATCTCTATGGATTTAGCACCCAAAAAGTCCGAGACGCAAGACAGCAGTGTTTTAAAAAGCACGGCTGAGTCTCGCCTGAAAAACTTCATGAATGAAGTGACGGGGCGTGCTTTAGTAATGATGGAAAGTGCAACGCACGGTCAACATGGCATTGCCATGGACTTGGTGCAAGAAGCCTTTATTTCCTTACATAAAGCTTATGCTGAAAAGTCCACAGAGGAATGGTATCCCCTGTTTTACACCATTTTAAATAATAAGCTGCAAGATTGGCGTCGAAAGGAAGCACGTCGTTCGCAGCCGTTTTCCCTATTTAGAAAAGTCAGCCTAGATGACGACGATGTCGAAATACAGGATGTGGTAGATGAATCTACACCAAACCCTTTCGACTTTCTGGATCAGGCTGTCACTGCAGAGGAAATACAAGATGCTATCGCAGAACTTCCAGTCCGCCAGCAACAAGCATTTATGTTGCGAGCTTGGGAAGGCTTTGATACGCATACAACTGCAGAAATTATGAATTGTTCCGAAGGCAGTGTGAAAACACATTACCACCGTGCCATTCAAGGTTTACGTACCGCTTTGGCACATTTGAATCCACATATGGGAGGATCATCCGAATGAAACAAGATGATTTCTTAAAGCAAGTAACTTCCAAACTTGATGGACTCGCACAGCACCATAAAGACAAAGCAACTGTCATGAATAACGTGCTTGAAGATATTCATCAGCGCGAAACTTCTCGTTATGGTTTCTGGAAAATGTCTGGCTTTGCACTTGCAGCAGCAATTGCAGGTTTTGTCATTTTACCGAATGCGACTGTACTGGATGACAAACCACAAAATCAGGTGATTTCAACCCCTAAGCTCTCCCCTCAAATGGTGGAAGATCTTGAAATGTTGATGGTTCTGGGTGAGGACAAAGTTCCACATGGCAGCTAAAAAATTAGCAATTGCATTCTGTGCTTTTAGTTTTTTGCAAACCAGTTTTGCTGGCTTTGATCGCTTTTGGATTTTTTCAAAAGATGCAGATACTCAAGTTAATGAAACTTGGGATTCGCTATCTGAAGCAGAACAACAGGCTTTAATTAAAAAGTATCAGGCACTCAAAGAGATTCCTGCAGATCAACGTGTCAGCTTGCAACAGCGCATGGATTGGTTCACCCAACTTCCGGACAGTGAAAAGCAGCGTATGCGCGAAACATGGCAAAAAATGAGTACTTTAGAACGTAAAGAACTCGCGACACGTATGCAAAAAGCTAGTCCTGATGAACGACCTGCTATTCGCGATGAGTATATCAATAAATATTTACAGCCTATCGCTGTCGTTCACTAATTAAAAACAACAGTATGTTGTGAAAATCAAATCCATTACATTGGTTAAGCCATAAAATAAGCCTCTTATCGAGGCTTTTTTTATTGTCTTACTTGCTCAACCTACGCTGACGATACACACCCAAACCAATCAATGCCAACAGTCCAAATACTCCCATTGAGCCACCGCCGCTAGAAGAAGAGTTGGTATTTTTCGCTGTATTCTTAAGAGTCAGAATTGCATTACTTGATGCAATGCCGTCACTATCGATAACGCTATATTCAACAGGATAGTCAAACTGACTAAAGCCATTTTTTACAGAGAAGGTGATTTTGCCACCGTAGCAGGTTTCCTTTAAATAACTTGCTGGACAGCTACCACTATACTCAGCTTCAAAGTTTAAACCTGCTGGGATTTTCGTAAAACGAATTGGAATAATTTG
The DNA here is from genome assembly GCF_013418685.1 of Acinetobacter sp. YH12129. NCBI lineage: Bacteria > Pseudomonadati > Pseudomonadota > Gammaproteobacteria > Moraxellales > Moraxellaceae > Acinetobacter > Acinetobacter sp. YH12129. The sequence continues at coordinate 79,871 of NZ_VPBP01000004.1, read as the reverse complement.
GCCTTCTTCATTTTTATGCCATACCGATTTACCCGCTGGCATAGATGCAACTGGACCATCACCATCATCATTAGCATTTTCTAATAAATTATTGACTGTAACAGACAAATTATTTGACGGACTAATTGTGTATTGGGCAGCTTTGGCCACTGGGGTCATATTTTTAAAGGCCACACGTACTACACCAGAGGATTCCGCCTGACTCCCTGTCTTTTGTTTTAGCGTATATTTACAAAAACCGTATTCGGTAGGTGCTGTTGTTGCCCCACTGGTGCGATAAATAACGATTTGTTTTATTCCCGCATCCCAATCACAGTGTAGGTCATGTGGTGGATTACCCACAATACTTGCTTGGCCTGTACTAGACACCGTAATTTCACTACCAATGCCGATTGGTGAAGTCGTCACGCTGTAGTTTTCAGCATTTAAGGCAATTTGTCGTGTTTCAGCACTTCCATTCACAGACTCTTCTTGAGGTAATGATGCCGGGAACGGATCAAAATAAACCGCACGATATTTAAGGTTATTTTTTAATGCACTGAATACCGCTTCGTACTTTGTTAAATCATCCTGATTGGCAACTTTATATTCTGCATAATCTGGATCGTCGATATCCTTTTTCAAAGCATCAATTGTATTTTGATACTTATCTTGCAGAGCTGTTAAAGACTCATTGGTAATATCTGCCATATCTGCTGCGGTTAAATTCATTAACTCAACCGAACCAATATCACATGTGTTTCTTTGCGTAGGTGATAACTGTAAAGTACCATCTGTGATCCGCAAAATGCCCCGTTGATCCGCATCACTACAGCCGTCTAGGCCAAGATTGATCAAGTCAAAACCACTGCCGATTGCTTTCGGGTAATACAAAGGTAAATACAAGTTATAAGCAGATTTTGTTTGTAGGTCGCTTAATAAAGTCCCCATAGCATAGCTACTTACATCATGGTTTTGCAGAAAGCTTTCCGTACTATTCAGTACACTTTCGGGTAAATAACACTGTGCGGCTGCCAGTTCAAATGCATTATTACTTGCAACAAATTTTTGACCATTATCAGGTACAGCATTATTGAGATAGCGACAAGATTTCCCACCAGTATTGTAGGCCAATACATTGAAATACCAAGCCTTTGTACCATTGTTATCATAATAATAGGTACTAGCCGCATTGTTCTCGACTATTGTATTACTGGTTAAAACGAAGCTAGAAAAAGCACTTAAACGTTCCGTTCCCTGAGAAATAGCACGGATAATACTACCCGTACTTGGATTTGCTTGGTTTTTTGCAATCGTGTTTGCTGTTAGTTCAACTTTGGCATTACCACAGAAGTCCATCACACTATTGCTCGTCGATGAACCATTTTGAATAATACTGCTTTGCTGGAACACAATTTCAGGCTGGGTATCCCCCAAGTTCCCGATACAGTCCATAGCAACAACACTACCTTTAGGTGCGATGTTGCCCTGAACTAAACTGCTCACCAATAATGTTTTTTTCGACATATTATGTGCAACGGAGTAGATTGCACCGCCAGCAACTTTGGCTTGAGAGTTTTCAATTGCACCATTATTTAAGGTAAATGCTCCCCCTAAATACAAGGCACCACCTCGATCTTCTGCCATCCCGCCAGTAAGGCGTACATTATTGACGATAAAGTTGGCTTCTGAGCGTGAAGTATTAAAAATACGCGATTTGCCTTGGGCATTAATCGTCGTTCTAATATCTTCATAGGCAGGAAATTTCTGCGTCAGTAAATTTTTTGAATCATAGTTAAAGCGACTTTTCCCCTCAATCACGATCTGATTGAGCGGAACTAACTCACCTTTGGTCAGAAGATATTCACCTGCTTCAAGTTGAATATAATCGGTCTGCCCATTATTTGGATTACCGACATTACATCCACCAAAAGATTTGTTTTTACGTGCAGTTTCAATCGCTTCACGTAAAGAACATTGATTGAGATTTTCACCATTTTCATCATCAAAGGTCGTAACTTTGATGATGTTACTTGTCGCTGCCATAGATGACATAGCCGCAAGGACCATGACCGCCAGCAATCCTTTTTTATAATTTTTCATGTGCTGTCCTTAATTCTATCCAGACTATTTTTTAAAGCGACGAAATCCAACTAAGCCAAGCAGCGCAAAAATACTCGCCCAGCCTAGAGCACCACCCGAAGTTTTAACGGTTTTACTTTCCATTTCATTGTTTGGTTCTTGGAAAATACGCACTTCTGCAGCTAAATAATTTTTTGCCGAAGTATTAAAACGGGTTGAAGACGTCACCACACGCAATTCAAAAATATCTGCGCCATGCCAATTTCCATTTGGCGTGTATTCAAAATCACCATTCAAATTCAGTGTAAATTTACCTTTAGATTCGGTGCTTTGTACAATTATTGGGCAACCATCTTGCCATGGCTCACCCGTTGAATTTGCCATACCCATCACTTTTGAACATTCTTCTTTTGGAATTAAATCACTGTCACCTAAAGCATCTAAGATATTAAACTTCGCCACTTCACCTGTACGTATGTCTTTACCTAAGCGAGGCATGCTCACAGGAACCACAATTTCGATAGCCCCACGATCACACCAAACATCATCCAAATTACGATTTTTTCCACGCTGATCAGAAGACTCACAATACACATGATGCTCATTGCCATCTGCTGTGGTCTTCCCCTTATTTAATATCGGGCTTGAGAAAATCGTTTCGTAATCTAATAAAATACGAGGACGTAAATAACCAATAAATGCATTATTTGCTGTGGTAAATGGACAGAAAAGTGCATTACGATCTTCTGTTAAGGTTTTACAGCTACCTTCATCTTCACCCGCAATTAAACTCGTCCCAGACCATACATCATTTAAATTTGCAGCAGGCCCAACAGGACAACTCGCAGCCACTAAGTTGTTATAAAAAACAGATTGGTCTGTTCCTGAGTTCACGACTTTACAATCTTGAGCGGTACCACTGAGCGCATTACCAATCACCACACTATTGGCTAAATAAGCATGCTCAGAGGTACTATTTAGTTCGATACCACCACTGTTCTTCAGTACTGTAATATTATTGAGTGCTAAACCATCACGTAAGTTGACAGCAAAACCTTTGTTTTTGAAAAAGGTACTATTGGCAATGATATTTTGAGGGTTACTGAGCACCAACTTGCTGATGTCTGCGAGCCCATTTTGATTGTAAACAATCGCTCGAGCAGAAGTGCTTTCATTATTTTTAAATAAAGATGTATAGATTTCATAAGCAGGTGCTTCTGAGTAAATTGCGCCACCATCTACCGCTTTGTTGTTTTGAAAAATCGTGGTTCGTATATATAGACGGCTGGCTACAGCTGCGCCATCTTCTGAAAATCCAACATTGTAGATTGCACCACCAAGTCGTGCATAGCCATCTTCAAACTTTACATTTTCAAGTGTGAGTTTTTCATTATTAAAAATGATGCCGCCCTTATCAGCGCATTGATCTTGCTTACATCCTTTAAATGAAATTTCTTTAAAATTGATCGCAATTAGTTCTTTTTCGCCGTCATTAATATTAAAAATTTGATCCTTACCGGTCATTTCAATGACGGCATTATTAAGACCGAGTACGACATCTTCATTGACGTTACTGTCATACACCGTTTTCAGGTTCAATTCCGCTTTAATATCAATTTTTTTAGTGAGTTTATAAACTTCATTTTTCTTCAGAGAAATTGAGGCATAGGCGTCTTTACCCCCGCAACCATTATATCCGGCTTCTGGCATACCATTATTGATATATTCTATGGCTTCACGAAGTGAACATTCCTTGTCATCCTTTACAACATCTTCAGTAGTTGTAACGATAATTTCTGCGCTAAATGCATGACCTGCCATGAGAAGCATGCCAATACCTATGCTCTGTTTGAGCATATCCATCTCCTTAAATATTTTTTATCTTTTTATTCTTAAGTTGCACAATCCTTGCAACATTAAAATATTTTTATGTACTTTGTCACAGCTTGAGTAATTACTCAAGAATTTTTATTACTTACCGATATTCATCAATTAGGGCAAAAATTTGTCTTAAATTGGCATGACTCAATTTGACTTTTTCACCTTTTAACATCTGAATCAGTTGTTCTAAAGATCTAAGTAAAATGGATGCCTGATGCGGCCCATGTGCCAACAAATAATCTACAATTTGTTGATCCATATGGATGCCACGTCGCGCCAAAACAGAGTTTACGAGTGCTTGTCGGTCTGCGTATAAACTACCATTTGGTACTTTTACACTGACAGCCTGAGTTAATCGAGACTGTAAATCTGGCAGTTCAAGTTTGAGTTCAATGGGCGCCAGCCGAGATGAAAAGACCAATTGACCACCTTCTTCGTTATTATAATTAATCAGGTGAAAAACAGCTTTTTGCCAATGTGGAACTCCACTGATGGCTTCAATATCATCTAAAGCCACCAAGTCATAGCGATCTAGTGAAGTAATCGCTTCAGTGGGCGCATCGAGCAGTTCAAGCAATGAAACTTGAATTGCTGATTTGCCAATTTCTAAATAAGAATCACATATTGCAGACAGTAAATGGCTTTTTCCTGTGCCAGCTCCGCCATAGATATAGAAACGATTCATTAATCCTGCATGTAATTGACGTACACCATCGATTACATGTCCCCAACTCGGCCCAGAAAAATCACTAATTCGGGCATCGAGCTGAGGTTCTATATCTAACTGCAATTGACGCATATCTATATTTTGGCCTTATCAATCTTTATGTTCTGATCGTTCAATGTTACTCGAAATTTCAGGATCTTGCAGCGAATTTGCAGACTGATTTTTGAGCTCGATATCGACAGCAATTTGATCGGTTTCTACGCTTAATGTGCCAATTTCAGCATCATTCACCACGAGTACATCATTTCGGTATAAATTACTTTTCTCATAATTTTCACGCGCATGACGTAATAACACCACAATAATCGCTGCGACTGGTAATGCAATGAGCATTCCGAGCAGTCCTGCCAATTGTGCGCCTGCAAGTACTGCAAAAACCACGGCTACTGGAGACAAACCAATTTTGTCACCCAGTAAGAACGGCTGTAGGATATAGCCTTCTATCGCCTGTCCCACCATGAAGACAACTAAAACTAAGGCTAAATGCACCCAATCCAAACCGAATTGGAACAAGCAAGCCACAATTGCCGAAATAATACCAACCGCAAAACCCAAATACGGAATAATACTGGCTAGACCCGCAATCATCCCAATGATGATACCAACCTCAATACCGACTAATTGAAGTCCAACCGCATATACAACGCCCAATAAGAACATCACCAAGAACTGGCCTTTTACAAATGCGCCAAGAACTTCATGACATTCGCCTACGATGGTTAATGTGCTTTTTTCGTATTTGCGTGGAATAAGACGACGCATGTTTTCTAACATACGTTCCCAGTCTAATAGGAAATAGAAAGCTATGATTGGAATTAAGACAATCGTGCCACCAATCTGTATGAAATTCAGACCCGATTGTGCCACTTTTAACAACATGGCTTGGATACTGTCTGCACTATAGTTGGTTTGAATATACTCCATGATCGCTGCTGACATTTGCTCTGTATCAATTTCCATCGGTACAAGATTAAATGTCTCTGATAACCACGGCAGGAATGTATAGTTGACCCAATGAATATTGCTTGGAATATTGTTTTTCGCATACATCAACTGTTCCCATACCAGTGGTACGAGGAACCACATTGCAAGGAATATAGCGACACCAATTCCAATAAAGACCAAACTGATAGATAACCAGCGCGGCAAGCCAATATTATGTAATTTATCGACTAAAGGGCTAAATAAATATGCAATTAGAAATGCGCCGATAAAAGGAACAACTACAGGCTTTAATAAGTATAAAACCCATATGATCAATGCTATCCCAGCAAGAATAAATATTCGGCGCAAGGTGCGATCACCCATATAAAGTCACCTTTTTTCAATGTAATCGTTATAGAAAGGAAAATATTTTAATAAAGATAACATTTTAGTGCGAAATAGCATAAGAGTTTTGCATATTCAGGTTATAATCCCCGCGCGAATGCGGAGACTTCATTATGAGCAACTCAACTTCTACCCCAAACACTGGTTTAAGCTACAAAGATGCAGGTGTCGACATTGAAGCGGGCGACGCGTTAGTCGATCGTATCAAATCTGTCGCGAAACGTACTGCACGTCCTGAAGTGATGGGCGGCCTAGGCGGCTTCGGCGCTCTTTGTAAAATTCCTAAAGGTTATGAAGAACCTGTTCTCGTATCTGGCACAGATGGTGTTGGTACAAAATTACGTTTAGCATTGAATTTGAACCGTCATGACACAATTGGTCAAGACTTGGTTGCAATGTGCGTAAACGATCTTCTTGTATGTGGTGCTGAACCACTGTTCTTCCTTGACTACTATGCAACTGGCCACCTCAACGTTGACGTTGCAGCAAATGTTGTGACTGGTATCGGTGCGGGTTGTGAACTTGCAGGTTGTGCATTGGTTGGCGGTGAAACTGCTGAAATGCCAGGTATGTATGAAGGCGAAGACTATGACCTTGCAGGTTTCTGCGTAGGTGTCGTTGAGCAAAGTAAAATTATTGATGGCTCTAAAGTTAAAGCGGGTGACGTTTTAGTTGGTGTTGCATCTTCTGGCGCACACTCAAACGGTTACTCACTTCTTCGTAAAATTTTAGATGTGAAAAACGTTGACCTTACTCAAATCGTTGATGGTCGTCCACTTGCAGATACAGCAATGGAACCAACTCGTATTTATGTAAAACCAATTCTTCAGTTATTGAAAGAAGTTGATGTACACGCAATGGCACACATCACTGGTGGTGGTTTACCGGGTAACTTACCTCGCGTACTGCCAAATGGTGCTCAAGCGGTAGTAAATGAAGCATCTTGGGAATGGCCAGAATTGTTCAAACTACTTCAAAAAGAAGGTGCTGTTGAACAATTTGAAATGTACCGCACATTTAACTGTGGGGTGGGTATGGTTCTCGTAGTTGATGCAGCAGATGCTGACAAAACTGTTGAATTACTCAACAGCCTTGGCGAAAAAGCATTCACAATGGGTCACATTGCAGACAATGCTGAATCTGTTGAAGGCGCTGACGAAAAAATCCGTGTAGTTTTCGCATAAGCAACGTTCATGATTAAAATTGCTGTACTTGTTTCAGGCAGCGGATCTAACCTGCAAGCCCTGATCGATGCCAATCTATCAGGTCAAATCGTTGGGGTAATTTCCAATAAACCTGATGCTTTTGCACTGCAACGTGCAGAAAAAGCAAAGATTGCAACTGCAGTCATTGAACACAAACAATATCCAAGTCGTGAAGCTTTTGATGATGTGATGCATCAACAACTGCTCGACTGGGATGTTGACTTGGTGATTTTGGCAGGCTTTATGCGCATTTTAAGCCCAAAATTTGTCAAAGCATGGGAAGGGAAAATGATTAACATCCACCCTTCTTTGTTACCAAATTATAAAGGCATGCATACTCATCAACGTGTGTTAAACACTGGTGATGTCTTCCATGGCTGTACAGTTCATTACGTGACTGCAGAGCTAGATGCCGGCCAAGCGCTTGCTCAAGGTGTGCTTAAAGTCAATGTGCATGATCATGCTGAAAGTCTGGCAGATCGGGTTCACGTGCTTGAGCATGTGATTTATCCTCAAGTCGCAGAATGGATCTGTAATGGTACGATCCAACATACTGCTGATGGGGTGTTATATCGCAATCAACCGATGCAAGCACCTGTTCAATTCTGCAAGTTTTAAAATCAGTTTTTATCTATTTTAAAAAGAAATAAAAAACGCATCCTCGGATGCGTTTTTTTATTTGAGTACATTCAATCATTCATGTTTGGCATGAACCGCTAACATTTGTTTGATTAACTCAACCGTTTCTACTGGTTTTTCTAAGGGAAACATATGACTGCCGCTAACCACTTTAAATGGAATCGCAAATTTTTTCTCGACCATTTGGGGAAAGTGACGTGCCAAAAATGGCCCCTGCTCTGCAATTAACTGCTGTACAGGTACTTGCGGTTGAGCATGAGGTAACCACCACAGTGAAGGATTAGTTCGAAAAATATGAACTTCATCATCACGTGAAATCGTCAACTCCACCCCACCACGCAGTTTATCGTCCATCAAGGCATGATCAATATAAGCTTGATAACAGTCTGGATCGAAATCTTTATAAAAACCTTTCGGCCTTAAAAGCTCTGCTGTTTGTTCACGGCTGTCCCAATGATCACGACGACGCTTCGACAATCCTGCTGGGGACATTTTATCGAGGACTTTAAGTTTGAGGAGTTTTGCGATGTGCAAAGCAAAAGACTCTTTCCCCATGATCATAGGCGGATCAATCATTAACACTTGTTCAAACAATTCTGGGCGTTGTAAAGCAGCCTGAAATGTTAAAACCGAACCTAATGAATGACCTAATCCAATCACCTTACGACCATTGGCCTGACGTACAATACTGTCAATGACTTGCTGTGTTAAGCTTTTCCAATGGTTATCGATTGGGTAACGCTTATCTGGCCCAAGTAGCGGCACATAGATCACATCATATTCATCACTCAATAAATCAAACAATTTTTGATAAACCCGTGATGGCACGCCATTGGCGTGCGCAAAGTGAATTAGCGGTTTCATTGTAACTTCGTGCTGTTTTCAGATTGAACCTGTTGTGACAATGCGCTTGCCAAACCTTGACCAAATGAACTTCCCATACGACCAAGTACAGAATCAAATGGACTATTTTCAATGGTGTAGTTCACAGCTTTTTCAGTTTTCAACTCACGTTTCAGGCTATTTAAACTACCTGTACGGTCAGCAATACCCAGCTTCACAGCCTGATCACCTGTCCAAAATAAACCTGAGAAAATAGCCGGATCATTCGATTTTAATTTCTTACCGCGACCTTCTTTCACGGCATTAATAAAATGCGCATGAACGTTATCGAGTACACCTTGAACATGTGCTTTTTGTGCAGCATCGACAGGTTGAGTCATGGATAAAATCGCTTTGTTCTCACCCGAAGTCATGGTGCGATCTTCTACACCAAACTTTTGCATCAAACCACTAACGCCATAGTTCGGCATGATCACGCCAATTGAACCCACTAAACTTGAAGGATTGACAATAATTTCATCTGCGGCAGAAGCAATATAGTACGCACCTGAAGCACCAGTATCACCAATAATGGCATACAGTTTTTTATCGGTATGGGCTTTTTTCAAGTACTGAATTTCTTGCCAGATTTCATCAGACTGAACAGGTGAACCACCCGGTGAATTAATATTTAAAACAACCGCTTTGCTTTGTTTATTTTCATAAGCTTTTTTCAAAGCTTTGATGGTATTTGCGCTGTTTACACTTTGCTTGTCCGCTGCAATGGTCCCAATGATATCAACCACGGCAATATGTGAACCCGCTGTTGCTGCAGGATCTGATGATGACATGCTGCAACTTTTCGCCATCGCAATGATAATAAATAGCAAATAAGCAAAGGTTAAAAATTTAAAAAATATACCCCATCTACGTGCTCTACGTTGTTCCTCAACGGAAGAAAGCACGGCTTTTTCTAATATTTTCCATTCATTTCCAGTTGGCTGCTGGATATTGTTTGAAGAACTTTGCTGTTTTTCTTCAGGTTTTGGTGGCCATTCGGACATAAAAAAACCCATTTGATCGTTAATTTGTAGTCATTATATACACGCTAATCGCTATAACTGTCTAATCAATTCATTTTCCCCTATAATTATTTTAAATTTTCTTTCATTTCTTTCAGACTTAAATAAGATGACCGACCAAAATTCACAGGACACCACATATCACCTGTTAAAATTTATCAGCCGTCAACCTATTCAAATTTCTAGATTAATTGCAAAAGGTTTGGCTGGGTTAGTCAATGTTTTAAAAATCTCTAAAACCTACTCTACGATTCAACGCAATCTTAAAATTGCATTGCCTGAATTATCAGAGTCAGCTCGCATTCAACTCACTAAACAAGCGATTCGAAACGAACTTTGTTCTTATTTTGAATTTTTTAACATTTGGGGTGCAAGTACAGAAAAAAATATTCAACGAATTCATCACGTACATGGCGCTGAATATTTACATGAAGCGCTCGCCCTACAAAAAGGCGTTGTACTCGTGGTACCACATTTTGGTACTTGGGAAATCATGAATGCATGGGTTGCGCAATACACTCAAATGACCATCATGTACAAGCCGGTAAAAAGCGAATCTGCCAACAATTTTGTCCGTGCTGCTCGAAGCCGTGAGCAAGCAATATTGGTTCCTACGGATGAATCAGGTGTACGTCAGATTTTCAAAGCCTTAAAACAAGGTGGGACGACTGTGATCTTGCCAGACCATACCCCCAATGCCGGCGGCGAAATGATTCCATACTTTGGTATTCCACTAAAAACCAGCAACTTAAGTGCAAAACTAATTCAAAAAACCAAAGCACGTGCGCTCTTACTATATGCCATTCGTAACGATAATCATGGTTTTGATATGCATATCGAACCTATGGATGAGAATATCTATCAAGGCAATGCAGATGATGGCTCAATAGTTATCTTTAAAGCAGTGGAAAATCTAATTCATCGTTATCCAGAGCATTATCACTGGAGCTATAAACGCTTTAAAGCCAATCCAAAATTGAGAAATCTATACAATATTAGTGATGAAGAAGCCGATCAACGCATTCGTGATATTCGTGAGGAATATCAAAGACAGCAAAAAATGAAAAATGTGACAGAATGACATTTCAAGCAATATACTTGAAGTAGTTTTTCTATTCGGATTCTTTAGATAGCCTGCGATATAGATCGAGCCATTTATACTTTGTCCGCTCTTCAATTATTTCAATTTGCTGTTTATTTTGCTTGAAATGAATACTTCCACTTTGTTCAGTTTGCAAGAGTGGAATGTCTAATTGTTTGAGACGTGTTTGGGTCATCTTTGCAGGATGTCCATAACGATTAAAGCGCCCTGCGGAAGCAATCGCCAACTTGGGCTTAAAATGGTTTAAAAACGCATAGGATGAACTGTGCCGACTACCATGGTGTCCGAGCACCAAGACATCGATTTTTAGGTCTGGATAATCACTTAATATTTGATATTCAGTCTCCCAACCCGCATCCCCCATCAATAGAAAATGTCGTGGGCCATTGACGCCTTTGACCGTGACATATAGAACACAAGAACGTTCATTGGCATTCCATTGGGCATTTGTCAGATCTTCAGGCTTTGGCGAGAGTATTTCAAAATAGACTTGCTGATCCCAATTCCACTGCTGACCACGCTGACATAAGCGCTGTGGAGCTTGGTTCGTGGTTTGTACCCGCTCATTACTTGAAAGCTGCCCAATATCAAGCTGTTGCTCCAATGAGAAAAAGCCACCGCTATGGTCTTGATCTAAATGAGTCAATAACACCCGATCTAGTCGATGAACTCCATTCACACTCAAAAATGGCCGGATGATATTCTGCCCGACACTAAATTGACTTTCATCATAGTTTCCACCGAAGTCCACCATCATATGATGATCTACAGAACGGATATAGATCGCCTGCCCTTGCCCTACATCTAAAATTGAAAGTTGAAAGTTTGCTGAATTTCTCCATGGGATAAACAGTGCAAAAAAGGCAATGACCGCCCAATATTTTGGCAAGATACCTTCAGGTAAAAATAAGATTACTATAACGAGTATCAACAGTATGATTTGAGTTGACGTCAATGCGACATCTTGCATTTTTGGTGCAAAGAGTCGATCTAAGCCATAAAGAAATACATGCAATATCTCTAAACACAGATCATTGATTAAAAAAACCAAATGCGCCAAAGGTGTAGAAATATATGAAAGTGCCCCTCCGATGATATCTAAAGGAACCACCACTGCCCCTAACCACGGGATGGCGAATAAATTACTTAAGGGACTAATCCATGTGACTTGCTTGAAAAAAATCACCATCAATGGAAATAAGGCGACAAAGATTTTCCATTGTGATTCCACCATCAACCACATTGAATGCTTTAACTTTTGCCAAAAACTGACTTCTGTTTGAGCCAGTATATGCTTCCTTAAGGTTTGATATATCCGCAGTAAAATAAAGCATGCGCCATAAGACAACCAAAATGCCGCGGATAAAATACTAAAGGGATCCACGAGCAATAAAATGGCGGCACTAAAAACCAGCAGTTGAAAAGGCTGAATGGTTTGCCGTAACAAAAGCATGCTACTTGCGACAAGGCAGATCGTCAGCGTTCGTAGCGCCGGTATTTCAAAACCGGTAAATGCACAATATAAAAGGACACAGAAGATAAAGGGCACGACCAATACATATTGTTTAGGCCATTTGAGATAAATTTTGGGACAATATTTACGGATACCCAACTGCATCGCCCAACAGAGCATGCTGGCAAAAACCAGTACATGCGGACCAGAGATCGCCAATAAATGACTCATGCCAAAACGTTGAAATAATTCACTGGTTCCTTCAGTCAGTAAACTTTTATCACCTGTAAGCAATGCTAGCAGCAAGCCATGATTTCGTAACGGTTGTTGATATATAAACGCTCTTAAATATAAACGCTGCTGTTCGACTTTTATTTTGAACTGATGTAACACACCTTGATGTCGTTGATACTGCTGGCCATAGCCCATCGCAGTCATATGTTCGGGTGATATTAATTCGACCGACTTCACCTTTAAACTGGCATGTATATTTTGCTGTATGCTCCACCGTTCTTGGTCAAATGCACCTTCGGTCACATAACTTTGCGTAGGCCGCAATTCACCATACATTCGATAGTACTGTCCAGGGACCAACTGGATCGTCTGCTCATGACTTTGCAAAATTGAATTGGGTAAATACGCCATAAAATATTGAATCTGCTGATTCAGATTGAGCACTTCAATTTTTTGCTGAATCGCTTGGTCTTTGAGTTGGCTGATCTGTGGAATATACGCAATAAACTCGCCTTGTCTGCTCTGATGCTCAACCCATGCCAAACGCTGATCGAGTTGAGTATTGGCGAAACTGAAGCCGAGAACTGCACCCATACAAAGATTTGTACTGAGCTGTAAGAATTTCGAAAAGATACTTTTTAGTTTTGGTGAAATACAAAGCTGTAAACCTAGCCAAATCAGGACAATAAAAAGCAACTGAGCTGTCGAGATATGTGGGTTCCAAAACGTGAACCCCATAAAAGAAATGCCTAAAATCCAGCCAATACAAAAGCTTTGTAACATGAGTCATCATTATTTTTATTATGTGCTGGCAATAATAAAGCCCACCGAGGTGAGCTTCAATCAAACAATCTTAATCCACTAATTTTTGTGAAATCAATTTAGCGATTAGTCATCTACCCATAAACCATCTTGCATATGCAAAATCGCATCAGCAGATTGAGCTAAATATTCGTCATGGGTCACGATTAACATGGCCATGTTAAATTCTTTACGCAACTCAGATAGTAACTCAAAAATCTTTACCGCGGTTTTGCGGTCTAAGTTCCCAGTTGGCTCATCAGCCATCATCAACTTAGGTTTTGCTACTAATGCACGAGCCAAAGCCACACGTTGACGTTCACCGCCTGAAAGCTCACCCGGTTTGTGCGTCATACGATGCGAAAGTCCAACACGTTCCAACAGGTATTCAGCTTGCTGCTTGACTTCTTTGAAATTACTCGACTTACGTAACATTAATGGCATCGCCACATTTTCAAAGGCGGTAAATTCAGGTAGTAAGTGATGGAATTGATATACAAAACCTAAATGCTCATTACGAATATATCCACGCTCTGCTTCACCTAAAGTGTCAAAGCGTTGACCATTAATCAACACTTGACCCGATGTTGGACGATCTAAGCCACCCAATACATGCAACAACGTACTTTTACCAGAACCACTTGACCCCACAATCGAAACAAACTCACCCGCTTTGACTTGTAATGAAAGTCCACGAATCACATCGACTGTAGACTTCCCATCAGTAAAAGATTTGGTAATGTTTTGGGCATCTAAAACTAAATTACTCATAGCGTAGAGCCTCTGCAGGTTGAACTTTGGCTGCACGTAAAGCCGGATAAATAGTCGCGATAAAGCTAAGACCCAATGATAAGGACACAATCACCACAACATCTTGCCATCTTAAATAAGACGGTAAATAGTTGATGAAGTAAGCATCAAACATATTTAAGCCCAGTGTTGTATTCAACCAACCAACAAAATTACTAATACTCGATGCAGCGATAATCCCTAAAATTGCCCCAGACACCGTACCAATCACCCCAATCACTGTACCTTGCACCATGAAGATCCGCGTGATTGTAGCCGGTGAAGCGCCTAGTGTACGCAAAATGGCAATATCGGATTTTTTATCAGTGACCACCATCACCAATGAAGACACGATATTAAATGCTGCAACCAATACAATCAGGAACAGCAATAAACTTACCATTGCCTTTTCCATTTGAATCGCACTGAACAGGTTGCCGTGTGTATAAGTCCAATCTGAAGCATAGAAGCTTGCTGGTAGATCACGCACAATTTCTTGAGAGACTTGTGGTGCTGCAAAAATATCATCCAACTTCATACGGATGCCTTGTGCACCATCTGGCAGTCTTAATAAAGTTGACGCATCGTTCAGGGCCACATAGCCCATCATCGAATCAACCTCTGCACCAATACTGAAAATACCCACAATTTTAAATCGTTTAAAACGCGGAACGACCCCAGCCGGCGAAGGAGTTGCTTCGGGAAGCACCAAGGTCACACTGTCATTCAAGCCTAAACCTAAGGCATCTGTCATTTGCTTGCCAAGGACAATACCAAACTCACCTTTTTTCAGGTTATCGATACTGCCTTCCACCATATGGTCTTGGATAATTGATACCTTTTTTTCATACTGCGGTTCAATCCCACTGACCATAATGCCAGACACTTGACCTTGTGCCGTCAACATTCCCTGTAATTGGGTGAATGGTGCGACCCCTTGAACATGCTCATGTTGCTCAATTTTTTTTGCAAGTTCAGGCCAATTTGTTAAAATTTGTGTTGAAGAAACAGTGGCTTGAGGTATCATTCCTAAGACACGAGTTTTCAGCTCACGATCGAAACCATTCATCACAGATAAAACTGTAATAAGGACTGCCACACCAAGCGTGAGGCCGATCATGGATACCAGAGCAATAAAAGAAATAAAGTGGTTACTGCGCCGAGCGCGAGTGTATCTCAACCCTATATACAGCGAGATTGGTTTAAACATAACCATCTAGTCCGAGGTAATATATTATGGAAAACTTACAGCATCAAAGCGTTCAAACTGAACGCCGTGTAATGTCGCGTATCGATGCTGCTTTGCGCATCAACTATCAGATTATCTCTGATGATGTTGCACTGAATGATCCTTACGATCCTAATTTTGTATTGCCGCGCTATTTTCTACTACTTGCTGAATTAGATCAATTTGATCATGCACTCAACTACGAATTAGAACAATTAGCTGAGAAAGATCAACAAATTGCTCGAATCTTATCCTTATTTAACCAAAAGTTAAACCTTATTACGGGTTCTTTATACGACGCAATTGTACAAAGCATGTTACCAGTGCCTGAGCATGTGAATTTTTCAGAGACTGGTTTGAGCTTTTTTAGCGAACGCGCGATTAAAGAAGGTAATTATATCCATGTGACCTTAAGCCACCCTGAAAATTTCTTCCATATTGCGGCAACTGCGCAAGTGGTTTATAGCCGTGAAGAAGAAAGCAACTTATACCGTACGGGTGCCTATTTTATCACACTGCTCCCTCAAGACCGCGTCAAACTTGCAGAGTGTATCGCACTGACCCAAAACAAAGAGTGATTTTTAATCAATGTTTTAATTTGTGGGCGAGCTCTCTGTTCGCCCGAAAATCTTTATAAAAATAAACAAACAAGCCTGATAATAGAATCACAGCACCAAGTAAAACCATCAATGATAATTTTTCATCATTCAGTAAAGCACCAAAGAGCATAGCAAGCATGGGTGTGAGTACCGTTGTTAAAGACAAAGTTGTCGCCTTGATGTTTTGTACCAGTTTGAAATAACAAAACATTGCAATCAATGAAGCCATAATCACTGCATAAAATAAGCCAATGAGCGCTTTAGTTGAAGGCATCTGTGTCGGTGCATACTGCCATATAAACGGTAGCATCGCGGCAGAAAATAGTGCTGAGATAAGAATCGAACCTGTGGCTTGAGACATGGGCTGCAAAGGTGCATTGACTTTTTTCACCCAAAAAATCGACATACAGTAGACGAATACGCTCATTAACATTAAGACGATGCCAACAGGCTGTACGTGCTGATCACTGCCGCCTAAGCAAATAATGGCTAAACCACAGACGGCAATCAACATCCCCATCCATTGCAAGCGATGCAGATAGGTATGAAAGAAGAAACGACCGATCAGACCCGTCATAATTGGTGCCAAACCAAACATCAGGGCAATAATGCCTGAGCTGAGATAGGCCGTTGCCATATAGGTAAAAATCTGAGAACCAATAAAACTAAACGCCCCCGCCAAATAACTGTGCAGCGAGTTTTTATCCATCGGCAGTTTATGTTTAAAAATAAACAATAATGCGACAGCCAAGGGTAATGCGATAAAAAAGCGTAATGTCAGTGCCCAAAACGCATTGATATCACTGACACTCCAAACGATGGCAAGTGGCGTGGTCGACCAAATAAAGACCAACAACGCATAGGTGGTCGCTAGATTTGTTTTAGATGGCATGGTTTTTACTTCTGCGCCGTTTTTCGTTTTTGCTTTTGAATGGTTTGATCTAAGCTACTAGAAAATTCGCGCTTATCTCGTTCAGAAATCGGTGCTGGACCACCGGTTTGCACACCTGCGCCCCGTAATGTATCCATAAAGTCGCGCAAGTGTAGACGTGCTTTGACATTTGCTGTGGTATAAATCTCACCGCGTGGATGTATCGCTATACCGCCCCGCTCAATCACTTCAGCAGCAAGTGGAATATCCTGTGTCATTACGATGTCGTGCTCTTTCATGCGCTGAATAATTTCTTTATCCGCTGCATCTGCCCCGCTCATGACTTGAATCGAGTTAATCCGCACCGACGGCGTTATCCCAACATTTTGATTGGCGACAAAAGTGACTTCTAACTGGTAACGATCAGAAGCCCGAACAATTACATCACGTAAAATGCGTGGTAACGCATCTGCATCCACCCATAATTTAAATGGCAGCACTGATTTTCCATTCACTTTTAAACATGACTCATAGTAACAAATCTACATGACAATTTGGGGATCTGCATCCGCTGAATGGATCTACATTTCTCTAATCATGAGAATCGAAAAGCTGCAAATTGACTCCAACTTGGGCTTATTTTCCAATGCTTTTACATTTAAATCCTACTGAAAACATTTTTTATGCATGATTTCATGATAAATATGACGTCGGTGACTTGAAAATTTCAAATAACCCTCGATTTATTAATTATGAAACCAACCCAATATCAATTGTGCATATGAAAAAACAAAATAGCCCTGAAATTATCACTATTGAAGATCAAACTTTTGGTAGTCATGTTGAACATTGGAATTTGCTTACAGGCAACCCGACAACGGATGTACCAGTTTGGCTGGGTCAGGCATTAGATGCACCCATTATGCCGATGGGCTTATGCGCACAAGAATCTGATATGGATCAAAGTACCTGGCTGATTCAAGGTCCATCACAAGCGTCGATTCAACTGTGCCAAGTGATTGCGGTAGAAAATAATAAACCTAAAGCCGTTAAAACTGCATTTCCAAGTTTTGATAGCCCATATAAAACCAAAGCCACCATTGAACGTATTATTACCTGTAAATCCAATACACAAGCAGTGCTTTGCCTCGACTTAGGCGCAAATACCAGTGTGTATGCTTTTGATAGTTTATATAGCGTCAATCACGACCAATATGAAAAAGATGCAAGCTACAGTGTGCAACTCAATGCTTGGGCCTATGAACTCGAAGCTGTCGCAGAACATGAACAGCTTGTCGTTGATGATCCTGCATCGATTAAACATCATCGTGCTTTAAACGATATCTTGGCAGCAAATAATGGTGTTGCCCCTGCAGATTTACACGAACAAATTAAAGCATGGCAACCAAAGTCTGAAGATGACAAAGCGCCAGTGACCGTCGATTTTTCTAAAATGGTTGCATACCTATATGGTGAAAATCTTGGCCAAGAAGACGAAGCATGGTTCCAAGGGCATATTGTTGGCAAAACCGCCATGCAATTTAAAGAGCAAGACTACACGCTGTATGATGTGACCTTAATCCACGAAGAAAACCAAGAAGCGGTGATTGTTCGTGTTGCAACACGAAATCCGGCGCATAAAGATTTCAATGTTGGGCAATATATTCGTGGCAACCTGTGGATACAAGCCAATATTTACGCGAAATCTGCCTAATTTGAATTCAAAAAACCTATTTCAAATAAAAAAAACCGCCTCAGTGCGGTTTTTTTTATTTCTCGCTAATCATGTGTAATCGCTGAATATTTAAATGATTGAATATTTTTTATCCACAAGCTAGTCGATTTATTCTATTTTTAAATTCAAATTAAAATAACTTACCCACAATATTAAATTCAAAATAATGCTAATAAATAAATCCATCTGCAAAAGATAAAATATAAAAATCTAATATAAATAAATAAGATAGGAAATTTATGAAACTAAATTTAGCAATTCGGTTGCTTATTTTTAAATGAACTAAATAGTTTAGTAAGTTTATGGCAGATAGTACTTTATTTAATCAAATAATTATGTTAAAAATGCGTTTAAGAAATAGTAATTAACGATAAATAGATCGGAAAGAATATCTATGAAAGTCGTGCAAGAAGAAAACTTATCACAAGTTGACCATCACATGGAATCTCGATATCAAATCGAGCCAATGTCCTGCTTATTTTTTATGTTAGGTATGCTGATTTGTGCATACGTGTTACATACTTTTATTTTTTAATCTATTCAATAAAAAAACCGGCATTTGCCGGTTTTTTTATGCCTTTAGGATTATGCGTTGCGTTTTGCAAAGTCATCCATAAAGTTAACCAGTGCTTGAACGCCTTCTAGCGGAACAGCATTATAAATACTTGCACGCATACCACCCACTGAACGGTGACCAGCTAAATTCAGCAAGTGGTTTTCTTCAGCTTCTTTCAAGAATTGTTTTTCCAATTCTGGATTCGCCAAAGTAAATGGTACGTTCATGATTGAACGGAATTCTTTTGCAATTGGATTTGCATAGAAATCGCTTGAATCAATATAACCATAAAGCAATTCAGCTTTTGCCATATTCGCTTTATAAATTGCGTCTACACCGCCCTGCTCAAGTAACCATTCAAAAACGAGGCCAGATAAGTACCATGCATAAGTTGATGGTGTATTCACCATTGAACCATTTTTCGCTTGAGCTGAATATTTCAAGATACTTGGAATATCTGCTTTCGCTTGATCCAATAAATCATCACGAATAATCACTAAAGTTAAACCAGCCGGACCAATATTTTTCTGAGCGCCTGCATAGATTAAACCGAACTTAGATACGTCTAATGGTGCAGATAAAATGCTCGATGAAAAATCGGCAACCAATGGTTTGTCCGTTTCAGGAATGTTGGCAAACTGAAGACCACCAATAGTTTCATTATCTGCATAATGCACATAAGCCGCATCATCAGATAAGTTCCAGGTGCTTTGATCAGTAATAGCAAGTTTACCGTCAATGGTGGTACCCGCTTCAACAACATTAATGTCGCCATAACGCTGTGCTTCTTTCAACGCTTTTTCAGACCAAATACCCGTGTGGATATAGTCTGCTTTGCTGTTTTTACCCAATAGGTTTAATGGGATCGCAGAGAATTGAAGTGATGCGCCACCTTGAAGGAATAACACTTTATAGTTGTCTGGAATATTCATCAGCTTACGAAGATCAGCTTCTGCTTTCTCTGCCACAGCGACATAGTCTTTACTACGGTGGCTCATTTCCATGATCGAAAGGCCTTTGCCTTGCCAGTCAAGCATTTCAGCTTGAGCTTTTTCTAAAACGGCAGTGGGTAATGCAGCAGGACCAGCACAGAAGTTGTACGCGCGCATGAGTTTTCCTTTCAAAGTGAAACACAATAAAATGATGGCATTTAACCATATCTGACGCGTGCTTGCAGTAGTTAAAGCTGAAAATATTCCAATGCTGTCTGACATTTGAAGTCAAATTTTCAATAAAGATCAAAATTAATTCTTCTTAATTCAAATTATTAGATTTACTGATATTTTTTATCCCTTGAATTGATGCTAATTTAAGGTCTTGATGTGCGAAAATGACGTGCGCTGCGAAGATAAAATTCATTTACACATGTATATGAAACAATACAACAACTTAGTGAATTTACCCAACTTCATCACAATGACTATAATGAACCCATCCTAGCTGTGAGTGTGTTTTTATGCCTCTACCTCGAACAGATTATTCTATAAAAATTAAACATACATTTCGTTCAGGATTGCTGCTTGGCCTTGGTTGTTTGAGTGTTTTTTTTAGCCCGACAGTACTTGCGCAAAGTATCAGTTATAGCCAAGCAGAACAAAGTCTACTCACTAGTTCTTTTAGCACTCAGGCCAACCAAGCGCTACAACAATCTGCCGAACTTCAAGCTCAGGCCATTAAAGGCCTTGGTTTACCTCGTGTGGATTTAAACGTCCGTGCCTATGCCTTTCATAATGAACTCGATATTCCTCTCGGCGCCTTAAAAAACAACTTAGAACAAACGCTGAGTAATGGCATTAATAATAAAATTGATGAAAGCTTACCGAGTGATTTGGCAGACCCATTAAAAGACAGTCTGCAACAGCCAATCCGTGATGGTGTCGGATTAATTCCAGATTCTTCCCAAGTGGTCTTAGATGATCAAGTGATCCGCCCTACCGTTTCCGTAATGATGCCGCTGTATACCGGTGGGTTAACGTCTAGCGCCAAGGAAATTGCCAATATCCAAGCCAAACGCAGCGCGATAAGCAGTGAACAACAACAAGATGTGCAACGTTTTGAATTAATCCAAGCCTACTTCAATGCTCAATTACAAAAAAAATTAGTCGAAAGCAGCCGCTTCAATTTAAATGCGATGCAACAACACTATGCCAATGCGCTCAAAATGGAACAACAGGGTTTTATTAGCAAAGGCCAGCGTATGCAATTTGAAGTGGCGAAGAATAATGCTCTCAGAACTTTTCAAAATACTGAAGCGAATCTCCGCTCTAGCTTATTTAAGTTAAACAACTTAATGCAAAGCAGCCAAATTACTGATCTTACAACGCCATTATTTATCAATCAGCAACACAATCAAAATATAACCGCCTTACTAAAAAGTTATCAGGATCAGTCTAGTTTGGTGCGTAAAATGCAATTGGACAGTCAATTGGCTGGTGCTAATGTGAAAGCCCAAAGCGCAGCAAAAAAACCCAACGTCTTTGCCTTTGGTGAATATAGTCTCGACGATAAACAAAACTGGATCGTTGGTGTTGCCGCTCGCTACAACTTATTTTCAGGTATTGATAAAAACAAATCCGTACAAGCTGCTGAACTTCAACGCTATGCATCTGAGTTAATGACTGAGCGTACCAAACAAGAAATTGAAAGCCTGATTTATAGCTCATTTAATGAAGTCACCAGCGCTCAACAAAGTCACCTGTTGTTGCAGCAAAACCTAAAAGCTGCTCAAGAAAATTTAAGAATTCAACAGCTTTCATTTAAAGAAGATATGGGTACGGCCACACAAGTCATTGATGCACAAAATGCATTGAACGGGCTACAAAGTGAAATGGCACTTAATGCCTATAAATACGTGATGTCACTCGCAACACTGCTACAAAGTCACGGGAGCATTGACCAGTTCCAAAGCTATATCAATCAATCACACACCGACTATATTCGCTAAGTTTAGCCGAGGGGAAACAATATGAATCAGGAACCAACTGATCACCAAGAAGATGCCTCTGCGAATGCTGAAACATCCCAATCCAATGTCTCGAGTTCAAACGTTTCGTCTACAGCAAATACTGCTGAGGATACTCCAAAGAAAGTGAATACCAATACTGATGCAGAGACGAAAAAAAGCTCAGTGCAAAGTCGCAATAAATCTGCTTTGATCAAGCTCGTGATTGGCATTGTCTTAGTTCTGCTTTTGGCATTGATTGCATTTGGCTTATGGAAAAGTTATCAGCCCAAGCAGGTTGAATTACAAGGTCGAGTTGAGGCTGAAACCATCCACATTAGTACCAAAGTACCTAGTCGTATTGAAGAAATATATGTGCATGACGGTGAAAAAGTACAAGCAGGTCAAGCACTGGTTCGTTTAACCAGCCCCGAACTCGATGCAAAGAAACAACAGGCTTTAGCTGCACTTCAATCTGCGCAAGCACTGCAATCCACAGCTGAACGTGGCTCTCAACAAGAAAATATTGATAGTTTATATGCCAATTGGCAAAGTCTAAAAGCACAGCAACAATTGGCGCAAGCCACCTACCAACGTGGTCAAAACCTCTATAAAGAAGGTGTCATTTCACGACAACGCCGTGATGAAATGCAAGCTGCCGCAGTCTCTGCTGCACAAATGACAGAAGCGTCTTATCAACAATATGCGCGTGCAAAACGTGGCAGTACACCGCAACAACAAAGCTCGGCAGATGCCCAAGTCAAGATTGCGCAAGCCGCGTTGGCCGAAGCAAATGCACTTGAGGCTGAAACCAAATTGTTTGCACCGTCCAATGGCACCATTTCAAAAACCTATGGCAAAGTTTCAGAATTAGTTGCGATGGGTGTGCCCGTTGTAAGCCTGATTCAAGATGATAGCTTATGGATTAGCTTAAATGTCCGTGAAGACCAGTATGCTCAAGTGTATCAACTCAAGACCATGCAAGGATTTATACCGGCGCTAAACAAATCTGCCGAGTTTAAAATTGATCACATCGAAGCCGAAGGTGAATTTTCAACAATCAAAACCACGCGACAAACGGGCGGCTATGACATTCGTAGTTTTAAAGTCCAACTGAAACCCGCTCAGCCGATTGCTGACTTAAAAGTGGGTATGAGCGTTTTGTTTAAAATTGAAGAGCGTAAATAATGTTTAGGGGCATTCTGCGTGAGTTTCGCTATTTGATGCAGCATAAATGGGACTTGTGTATGGTCACACTTGCCCCTGCCCTTGTGATTTTGCTCTTTACCAATATGTTTGCTCAAGGCAAACCAGATCATTTACCCATCGCGATCATAGACCAAGATCAAAGCAGTTTAAGCCGTAACATTACTCATTTTGCGCAGCTGAACCATACCTTAAAAGTAGCCACCATTACACCCAGTATGGATGATGCTGAAAAGCTTTTAAATCAGACTCAAATTTGGGGCTATATTCATATTCCTGCTGGTGCAGAGCAACGACTGGTTCAAGCAAAAGATGCAGAAGTCAGCATTGCCTATAACCAAAGCTATTTTAGTGTCGGCAATAGTATTTCATCAGCCATGCTGCTAAGTACATTGCAAGCCATGGCCGATTTTAGTGGTCATCAGTATTTAGAAAATACAATTCCCTACCTCGATGCACCGACACCCAATGTCAAAATTTCACCTTTATATAATCCAGGTTTAAATTATGAGTTCTATTTAGAGCCGTACATGATTCCTGCGATTCTGCATTTATTACTGTGTTGCTGTGTCGCATTTTCAGTCGGTCAAGAAATCAAATATGGCACTGTAAATCAATGGGTGAAACCGACTTCTGTCTTTCAAGCTTTAATCGCTAAAAATCTCAGTTATGTTTTCATTTTTACCGCTTGGACTTGGGCGTGGATGTTCTGGCTAATCGTGTTTCGAGGGTGGTTTGTTCAGGGTTCATTACTGCTAATTTTGCTCGGGCAATTGTTTTTTTATACAGCCTATGCCTTTATCAGTTCTACTGTAGTTTTGGCGACACGTGATCTCACCAAATCTTTTGGTTTTATTGCGGTATATGGTGGCTCATCACTGAGTTTTGCAGGGGTGACATTGCCGCTGAATAACGCGCCGATGTTTACAAAATTCTGGGCCAATATTATTCCCTATACGCCTTATGCCAAATTACAAACAGAACAATGGGTCATTGGTAGCCCAATCTCCATTTCAATCACACCGCTTGTCACCCTGATCATTTACTGTCTGTTCTATTTGGTTCTTGCCAGCTTCTTTTTACGGAAAGTACTGAAGGAGCAAAGCATATGAATAAAATCGTGTCATTTCTATCAACTTTGCTCAGACACTATATTCAAACCTTTAAAGATATTGTTAAGCACAGTTCGATTTTTACCACCTTAGTGCTTTCTGTTTTTCTTTACAGTTTTTTTTATCCCATTGCTTATCAAGCGGAACACGCAGAATCGCTCCCCATTATTGTGGTGGATGAGGAACAAAGCATACTCACCAATACGATTATTGGTGCTGTAGCCAATAGTCCCAATGTAGAAATTCTAGCTGTGACTGGTAATTTTGCGGAAGCTGAAAATATGCTCCGAAGTCAGCAAGCTGACGGGATTTTACTGTTGCCGAGTAATCTTTCAAATAGCATTCGCCGTGGTGAAACCGGTGGAATTGGTTTATATCTCAGTGCTGCAAACTTTCTAAAGACGCAAAAAATTGGCTTAGGTTTAGCCAGTTCGATGGAAAATGCTCTCGGCGAATATGCAGAAAAATTCCAGAACATATCCGATTTTAGCCCAGCTTTATCTATCCATAAGATTCCATTGTTTAATCCACTTTCAGGCTACGGCAGCTATATTTTCCCAGCGGTTGCACCCTTAATTATTCATCAGACGATTTTATTGGGTCTGTGCATGCTGATTGCGACCTATCGACAAAACACCACTTGGCGTCCGAGCTATACACAATTGGCTGGCATCTTCTTGTGTATTTTGACCATAGGAACGTTGGGATGCTTCTATTTATTTGGTTTTACCTTTTGGCTGAACGACTATCCACGGGGTGGAAATTTTTGGGGCATGTTCATTGCTGTGCCCATCTTCCTCAGTTGTATTATTGCGATGACACTCTTTCTAGCCACCTTTCTTGACCTGCCAGAACGTGCAGGACATCTCATCGTTTTTAGTTCTATTCCGCTATTTCTACTTTCGGGAACGGCATGGCCACATGCAGCTATGCCTAAATGGATGCAAATACTCGCTCAAGCATTACCTTCGACCCAAGGCATTCAAATGTTCCTTCAACTCAATCAGATGGGTGTGCCTACAGTAATCGTCATCCCAAAACTGCTTTACCTCACAAGTATTGGACTGATTTTTTTATGTCTTGCTGTTTGGCGTTTAAAGTTTGCCAAAAGATAAAACTGTTTGTGCTGTAAGACATGTCTGGTCTCAAGCGAAATGCGTTCAAACCTATTCATCATAGACTCGAACGCTTTGTATATAATCATGTCTGAAATTTTAATGCTTTCTGCCACCTATTAACTGTATGCTGTTGGCGTCACAGTCGATGCTTCATCCACTTGAATATTAAAATCATCTGCATCTAAGGTGATCTCAGTAACCAAATCATCAGATTCTTTTTCTGCAGCGTTTTCAAGCCAGAATCCTTTCACTTTATCGTCCCCATCATGACCTGCAAAGACCACACTCATATACAGTTCTTTTTGCGGATAATCATATTTATACACAATTGTTGTGGTCTTACCTTCTCCCAGCCGAGTATTTGCCATTCGCTGAATCACTTCCGCTTCAGCGCTAGGTTGACCTACAGGAATCAACTTTTTCATACGTGAAAACAGCTCTGGATCTGCTAGCATCGCATCACGAACATTTTCTTCAACCAATGCCAAAAAGCTGTCTTGATGGGGTTGGTGTAGTGCTGCGAATAATTTTTCTGACTTGGTACGCTGGGAGCTTGTCTCACTTGGTAGGCTTGATTCGAATTTTGCAATCAAGAAATCGCCAATTTTTTCACAAGCCGTTATAGGTAAGATTAAAGCGATGATGACGACTAATTTTTTCAACACCGTACAAGCCCTCTGCTTATTATTAAAATATATAAAGTTAAAATTTATTTCGAATAATCTGTGTGATTTATAGAATTTTCACTGATTTATCTGCTTCACAAGTATAAAGCAAACTTCTATATAAAAATGAAAAATACAGGCTCACATTTAGTTTTTTCGATCTTTCTAGGTAAATCAGAGATTTTGTGAAGTGTTTATTAATAACTCAATTTTATTCGTTTTATAAATTAAATTTAACAATAAAATCGTTTATACGACTAAAAATGATAATTTATCGATCAAACAGTTTGGTTTTGATCAAAATCGTTGGCTGTATTCTCATATAAACTGCAAAATATTATCGTATTTATCTCCCAAATTATTCAGAACTTTTTGTCATGGCGGATTCAGTCTATCTGCAACATTTGTTCGTGGATGACTGTGGGCTTTTTTCTCCCAAATCTGACATAAGAGCTGATGTATGAAAAAGATTAAGGTGAGCCTTGCCTGGCAAATCGTGATTGCTCTCATTCTAGGTATACTTGTTGGTGCTTTCCTACACTATTCTCCTGAATATCGTGATGCTTTAGTTAATAACTTTTTGACTCCTTTGGGCTCAATTTTTATTAACCTCATTAAGATGATCGTTATTCCGCTTGTTGTGTCGATGCTTATTTTAGGTATTGCCAATACAAGTCACGGTAGTAACTTAGGTAAACTTGGTTTCAAAACAATTATTTATTTTGAAATCATTACCACCGTTGCTATTTTAGTCGGTTTAGTTGCAGCCAACGTATTCCAACCTGGTGCCGGCATTGATATGTCTGCATTGACGCATGTCGATATTTCAAAGTATCAAGAAACAACACATGAAGTCAGTGAACATTCTCATGGTTTGATTCAAACAATACTTTCACTTATTCCATCTAACTTTTTTGCAGCTTTGACTAGTGGTCAAATGCTCCCAATCATCTTTTTCTCTGTGATGTTTGGTGTAGGTTTAGGTGCGCTTGATCAAGAAGTAAAACAACCTTTAATTAAAGTGTTGACCGCTGTTTCTGAAACGATGTTTAAAGTTACGCACATGATCATGATGTTTGCACCTATTGGTGTATTCGGCTTGATTGCTGCAACTGTTGCGAATTTCGGCTTCAGCTCACTTGTGCCACTGCTTAAACTCGCAGTTTTAGTTTATGGTGCAATCTTCTTCTTTATTTTCATTGTATTAGGTGCAGTTGCTAAATTCTGTGGCTTCAGTGTTTGGGCCATTATCAAGATCTTAAAAGATGAATTGATTCTCGCGTATTCAACTGCAAGTTCTGAAACTGTCCTACCCCGTATTATGGAAAAAATGGAAGCTTATGGTGCTCCGAAACCGATTACCAGTTTCGTGATTCCAATTGGCTATTCATTTAACCTCGATGGTTCGACCCTATATCAAAGTATTGCAGCTATCTTTATTGCTCAGCTTTACGGGATCGATCTGACAATCACCCAACAAGTGATTCTAGTACTGACCTTGATGATTACGTCTAAAGGGATTGCAGGTGTACCTGGCGTTTCTTTCGTGGTCTTGCTAGCGACTCTCGGCAGTGTCGGTATTCCACTTGAAGGTCTGGCATTCATTGCGGGTATTGACCGTATTTTAGATATGGCACGTACTGTACTAAATGTGATTGGTAACGCGCTTGCTGTACTGGTGATCAGTAAATGGGAAGGCCAATTTGATACTGAAAAACAAAAAAATTATGCCGCTAATCTAAAAGATGCCGCTTAATTTAATGACATAAAAAAGGACGCTTCGGCGTCCTTTTTTACAGCTTTGTTTTATTTTTTACCAAACTTTATTTATTTTTTTCGCCAAAAACTGAAATATTAAAATCTCG
This sequence comes from Acinetobacter sp. YH12129, assembly GCF_013418685.1. Lineage (NCBI taxonomy): Bacteria > Pseudomonadati > Pseudomonadota > Gammaproteobacteria > Moraxellales > Moraxellaceae > Acinetobacter > Acinetobacter sp. YH12129. Next base: position 51,850 of record NZ_VPBP01000004.1, on the reverse strand, counting down.
AATTTTGTTACTTCCTGCAGGTTTATCAAAACTTACATCATACTGTACAAGGTTTTTATTGGTATAACCGTACTCATAAGTGACCGTATATAAAGACGGTTTTTCAGTCGATTTTTCAATGTGCTTAGCCACTATATTTTTGCGTGAGTAATCTTGTTTCGGAATACCTCGTGCAAATTTACGCAGCTCTTTTTCATTCTGTTCAAACTTCGCTTTGAGTTCTGGTTCAAAGTAAGTGTACAGCTTTTCAAAATTGCCTTCACGTAATTGATCATAGGCAGCTTGGGCTACTTCAGTCTGTTCAACACTTGGGTCTGGTATTGCATTTAATGCTTTTTGGCCAATTTGGTCACAGCCGCCAAGCCCAATAAGTGAAGCCATTGCAAAATATTTTAATTTCATATTGTACTCATCAATCTAAAATTATCTGTCTATAAAAAAGGACGCCGTAGCGCCCTCTTTTCTAAATCTTCAATTAGTCTTCTTCAGGCTCATTGAGATCTGATTCATTGTCATTTTGATCAATAATCGTTGAGTCATCGACAAGCTGCTCAGTTTCGATTGCTTCCACTTCTTCAAAAGTTTCGTCTTCTTCAACTGCTTCGATCGCAACAACACCGACCAAGATTTCGCTTTCACCTAAACGGATCAAACGAACACCTTGAGCATTACGACCTGTTTGTGCCACTTCAGACGCACGTGTACGAACCAACGTACCACCATCTGAAATTAACATTAGCTCTTTAGACGCATCAATCGCTACCGCACCAACAAGTTCACCGTTACGTTCAGATGTTTTAATTGCAATAACACCTTTACCGCCACGTTTCTTAGTTGGGAAGTCATCTACTGGTGTACGTTTACCATAACCATTAGCTGAAGCACAAAGTACTTCACCAGTTTCAGGAACAACCACCAATGACACAATACGGCTAATGAGAGCTGAATCAGAGGTATCTTCATCATCAGACTCTACATCCGCATCTTCAGCGTCTTCAGCTTGAGCTGCTGCACCAATGGTCACGCGCATACCACGAACACCTTTGGCAGAACGACCCATTGAACGCACGTCAGTTTCTGCAAAACGAATGGCTTTACCTTCGTTTGAGAACAACATGATTTGTTGTTCGCCGTCGGTAATGGCAACACCGATTAAGGTGTCATCACCATTGAGTTCAATCGCGCGTAGACCGTTTGAACGAACATTCGAGAATTGTTCTAACTCAACACGTTTAATCGTACCGTATTCTGTTGCCATAAATACGTAGAAGTTTTTACGAACGGCTTCCGCTTGCTGTGCAAAGTCATTGATGATTTCGTCATCAAGATCAGTCGTAGACAACTCTAGGCCCAATTGTTTCAACTGAATACGAAGTGCATCAGATAAATCATCTGCACCATCTTCAGTCTCGGCAAGTGCGGCTTCTAAGCCTACAAAATGACTGTTAATCACTTCATTGGTTTGTAGCTGTGCACTATTGGCTTTTACAAATGCTTTAAAGTCAGCCAAACGTTCTTTAAATTTCTTCGGCGCATCGACTACAGGTAAAATAGCGGTGATGGTTTCGTTTTCATCTAATGGTAATAAGTTCACCATTGGACGACCTTTCGCACCACGAGATGCTTGAGGCACTTCATACACTTTCAGACGATAAACTTTACCTACATTGGTAAAGCAAAGCACTGTTGCGTGGTTTGAAGTCACGATCAAATGCTGGATGTAATCGTCTTCTTTCATTGAAGTTGCAGACTTACCACGTCCACCACGACGCTGTGCAGCGTAGTCTGACAATGGTTGAGTTTTTGCATAGCCTGATTTAGAAACAGTCAGTACCATTTGCTCTTCAGGGATTAAATCTTCACGAGAGAAGTCGATACGTGATTCCACGATATCGGTACGACGTGCATCGCCATATTGTTGAAGGATTAAAGCCAATTCTTCTTTAATCACATTCATCAATAAGTTGAAATCGTTCAAAATTGCCGTGTATTCAGCAATTTGACCAAGAATTTCTGTATATTCAGCTTGTAACTTGTCTTGTTCTAGACCGGTTAAGCGATGTAAACGAAGTTCTAAGATCGCACCCACTTGGGTTGGAGACAGACGATAAATAGCACCTGTTAAACCAAATGGGCGTGCTGGATCTTCGCCTTCAATTTCATCTGGACGGACAGATACCGCGCCTGCTTTTTCAAGCAATGCAACAACACCACCGCCTGCCCACTCGCCCGCTTGTAAACGTTCACGTGCTTCGCTAGGGTTTGCAGATGTTTTGATGGTTTCAATGATCGCATCGATATTTGCGAGTGCAACCGTCAAACCTTCTAAGATATGTCCACGTTCACGTGCTTTACGCAGTTCGAACATGGTACGGCGTGTAACCACTTCCTGACGATGACGGATAAACGCTGCAATAATATCTTTCAAGTTCATTAATTTAGGCTGACCATTATCGAGGCAGACCATGTTAATGCTGAATGAATTTTCTAATTGGGTATTTTGGAATAAGTTATTTACAATCACTTCAGCGTTTTCACCACGCTTCAAGTCAATTGCAATACGCATCCCTTCTTTATCTGATTCATCACGAAGTTCAGAAATACCTTCAAGTTTTTTCTCTTTGACCAACTCAGCAATACGTTCAATGGTTTTTGCTTTGTTGACTTGATAAGGAATTTCAGTGAAGACAATCGTGCTACGGCCCGATTTTTGGTCTTCTTCAATGTGATATTTACCACGGATATGCAAACGGCCTTTACCAGTACGGTACGCATCGACAATGCCAGATTTACCGTAAATGATACCGCCTGTAGGGAAGTCTGGACCAGAAATGTGTTCCATTAATCCTTCAATGCTGATGTGCGGATCGTTGGCATAAGCAAGACATGCATTAATGACTTCTGTCATGTTATGCGGAGCCATATTGGTTGCCATACCTACAGCAATACCAGCTACACCGTTAATCAACAAGTTAGGCACACGTGTTGGCATGACTTGTGGAATACGTTCAGAACCGTCGTAGTTGTCTTCCCACTCTACGGTATCTTTCTCAAGATCCGCTAAAAGTTCGTGGGTCAATTTACGCATACGAACTTCGGTATAACGCATTGCTGCTGCACTGTCCCCATCGACAGAACCGAAGTTACCCTGACCATCAACCAATTGGTAGCGTAAGCTGAAATCTTGAGCCATACGAACAATAGTTTCGTATACAGCTAAGTCACCATGTGGGTGATATTTACCGATGACGTCACCGACTACACGGGCAGACTTTTTGTAAGCTTTGTTGTAGTCATTGCCCAATTCGTGCATTGCAAAAAGCACACGACGGTGAACAGGTTTGAGACCATCTCGGACATCTGGCAACGCACGTGACACAATCACGCTCATTGCATAATCGAGATATGAGCTCTTCAGTTCATCCTCAATGGCAATCGGTCTAATTTCCGATACGCTCATGCATACTCCTTGTTATACAAGCAGAATTCTGCCCGCATTTATATATCGTAAATCTGTAAAAATTAGTTCAAAAAACACTGAACCAATATCAAAAATCAAGTCGGACAGTATAGCATAAAAACCCTGATTTTTGTGCCAATCATCTTGCACTAGAACCATGATTTTTTGTATTTATTTTAAGCATTTTGATTTTATTTGCTGTGAAAAAAACCTCTACGAATAGAGGTTGTTTAATGTTCAAAAGATTTCTTTTCGAAGCTTCAAATTTAGGGGCATAAATGTGATAAAAATCACTCTTTATGATATTGCATAACCTCTAATTCTTGAGGCACATGATCCTGCTGCATCCATGGGTATGCTGTTAGAAACAAACCTAAAATAAGCAGAAATTCATAAACTTCTTCGATGAAATCTTTATAAGCCAAATCGTACAAAAATAAAAAACTGAGACTTCGACTATGCTCAACTGCATCAGAAATAAATAAGCCCAATATCACCAAGCCCAATGGCCAAATTGGTAAAGCCAAGGTTTTTAAGTTACGTGCGATTTCTTGGCGTAAATAAGGCGAAAACAGCATAAAGACGACAGGTGCAATCATGAATACCTAAATTAAACGAAAATAAGGTTTAGGCACATCAGGAAAATAGTCACGCCCCCAGCTAATGCTACGACCAAATAGCAACAACCACCATGCGACAGCCCACAACCAAAATTGTTTCTTTCCATCTTGCATTTCAAGTGGTCGAATATAGAAAAAAGTAAAAATCGCAAAAAACAGCAATAACAATGCTTGGACCGATTCAACTGCTGTAACAGTCATTCCATCAAATAAAGGAAAAGAGATACTTTGTAAAACAGGAAAAAGTAAACAGCAGATCATCAGCACCAATACATTGATTGGTAACTGAAAATCAAATTTCAAAGGGAGACTCCGCCTAAAGGCAAGTTCAATAAAAAAGCAATGTGAACACAAAATATACAATCCTTTAAGCTTGCTTTAAGTTTAAGATTCAAACTTGAAGGATAAATTTTTATTATTTTATTTTAAATCTTTGTATTTTTTTATAATTTATTAATCTCCATCCTATTACCAAGCGATTGCGCCTGCTTACTTACCATTTAAGTTTTAACATACAAATACCTTACGCTAAAGTAGTGTCTAATACCAATAATAAGAAACACCATATGAATTTTGAACTACTAAACTAAGAATCCACTACCCTCATAAGCATGAAACATCTAAGTGCAAATTTATATATGTACATTTACGTATAATTAATCGATTAAACATTGCCAAGAAGACCTACTAATTCTTCAAACAATAAAAACGCCCCTAAACCATAAGCTTAGGAGCGTTTTGAACTGCGTTCAGAAATTAGATTTTAGATACTAATTCTGGAACAACAGTATTCAAATCACCCACTAACCAGTAGTCAGCTACTGAGTTAATTGGCGCTTCTTCATCTTTGTTGATCGCAACGATCACTTTAGATTCTTTCATACCTGCCAAGTGCTGAATCGCACCAGAGATACCTACAGCGATGTACAAGTCAGGAGCAACGATTTTACCTGTTTGACCCACTTGCATATCGTTTGGTACGAAACCAGCATCAACTGCTGCACGAGATGCGCCTTGCGCAGCACCAAGCTTGTCCGCTAATGGATCAAGAACAGTGTGATAGTTTTCACCTGAACCAACACCACGACCGCCTGAAACAACAATACGCGCAGCTGTTAATTCTGGACGTTCTGATTTCACGATTTCTTCAGAAACGAACTTAGAAATACCAGCATCACCAGTAGATGCAACAGCTTCAACTGCAGCAGAGCCGCCTTCGCTTGCAACAGCATCAAATGCAGTACCACGAACAGTCGCAACTACAACAGACTCGCCAGACTCTACAGTTGCAATCGCGTTGCCTGCATAGATTGGACGTTTGAAAGTTTTAGGACCTTCAACAGCAATGATGTCAGTGATCATGCTTACGTCAAGTAGCGCAGCGGCACGTGGAAGTACGTTTTTGCCCGTTGTCGTAGAAGCAGCAAGGATGTGAGTGTAACCCGCACCGATAGAAGCAACTAATTTAGCAACGTTTTCAGCCAATTGATTAGCATAAGCTGCGTCGTCAGCAAGTAATACTTTGCTTACACCCGCAACTTTAGCTGCTTGATCTGCAACTGCTTGAGCGCCTGAACCAGCTACTAATACAGTGATATCACCACCGATTTTTTGCGCTGCAGCAACAACGTTAAGAGTTGCACCATTTAGTGCTTTGTTGTTGTGCTCAGCGATAACTAAAATACTCATGATTTTTATCCTTCTGTATTAGATCACTTTCGCTTCGTTTTTCAATTTATCTACAAGCTCGTCTACAGACTTCACTTGTACGCCCGCTTTACGTTCTGCAGGAGCTTCAACTTTAACAGTTTTAAGCTTAGTTGCAGGTGAAACGCCATAATCAGCAGGTGACTTAGTATCAAGCGGCTTTTTACGCGCTTTCATAATGTTTGGAAGAGCAGCATAACGTGGCTCATTCAAACGCAAGTCAGTGGTGATAATTGCAGGAAGTGCAAGTTCAACAGTTTGTAAACCACCGTCGATTTCACGAGTCACTTGTACTTTGTCGCCTTCAACTTTAACTTCTGAAGCGAAAGTACCTTGGCCAGCACCTAAAAGCGCACCAAGCATCTGACCAACTTGGTTAGAGTCGTCATCAATTGCTTGTTTACCAAGAAGGATCAATTGAGGTTGTTCAGCGTCTACAACACCTTTTAGGATTTTTGCAACTTCAAGTGCACCTAACTGGCTGTCGTCAGCTTCAACAAGGATACCGCGGTCTGCACCAAGCGCCATAGAAGAACGGATTTGTTCTTGAGCTTCTTTAGGACCAATAGAAACAACAACGATTTCTGAAACAGTTCCTTTTTCTTTTAAACGAACCGCTTCTTCCACTGCGATTTCACAGAATGGGTTAATTGACATTTTAACGTTCGTTAAGTCAACACCACTGTTGTCCGGCTTAACGCGAACTTTAACGTTGGCATCAACCACACGTTTTACAGCAACAAGAGCCTTCATGTAATCCTCGGCTGTTTTAGCAAATGTAAATGTTGAGAAAAGTTATATTAACTCTTCACTTTAAATTTTTTAGGTGCCCTATCTTGCAATGTGTACGGCATTTCGGTCAAGTCACAATTATCGAAAGACCTGTAAAAAAGCGTAATTTCCTTGAACTTATCGTTCACATTTTTTAAAGAATGCTTCAGTTATTCAAAAAAACGCATTATTCAGTTATTTTTTAAGCATTGATTTTTATTATTTTTTTACTTGATTTAGCTCATCAAAAGATCTGATTTAATATCAATTTTCGATCAATCTTTCTGAAATAGAGCTTTCCCTCTACACATTCGGCAACATATCTAAACTTGTCATTTAAGATAGAAGCATAATGAATTTAGCGCTAATTTCACTTTTCCGAAGCTAATTGGTGGGTTTTTCTCTCTTTCTTATTCTTAATATGTGTCGATATTCACCACATATAAAAAAACCTCCGCCTTCACGAAGGTTTTAGTTAAGGCAATTATTTCTATTTACATTTGCTGTTTTTAATTGGCAATTAACCATGTCGCAGCAAGAGCCAATAAACCGCCTGATGTACCATCAACCCACTTTTGTTTGCGTTCATCAATTTCAGTTTTTTGTGTAATACGTGCAAAGACCACACTTAAACTACAATACACCACAAAAATCAGCCCAATAAAAATGAAGGACAAAATCAAACCTTGACTCACGGTATTCGCTGATTTATCGATAAATTGCGGCAAAATTGCAAAATAAATCAACATACCTTTCGGGTTCAGCAAAGCCGTAAAAAAGCCTTTTTTAATCGGGTTTGACGCTGACTTTTTCTCAATACTTAATTTTTTACTGCTAAATACTGAACGTAGCAAATGCGTCGCCAAATATAAAAGATAAGCAATCCCCAACCAGCGGATTGTTTCAAACAGTAGTGGAAATGACACGATAATCGCAGCAATACCCAATGCCACCAAAATCGAGTGAACCAAATAACCTGAACACACACCTACTGTAGCCATCATGCCTGCTTTTGCATCCTTACCCATCACTTGTGACAGGATAAAAAGCATATCGGGTCCTGGTGTGAAAATAAGGGGAATTACCGTTAAGGCAAATAAAGCAAATACAGACATTTCAATTTTCCCTTTCTATGTCCTGAAAGTGAAATTAGTATGTTTGAATCGCTTTAAAATAGGATATCAAATATTCTATAATAGATATTATTTTTAGAATTATATTCTATTTTATGAAGACACCTTCTAAGTCAATTCTAGTTAAACTGGATCGTATTGATAAAAATATCATTCGCGCACTTCAAAATAATGGTCGTATGCAAAATAATGACTTAGCCAAGGAAATTGGACTCTCTCCTTCTTCTTGTTTACGTCGGGTCAAATTACTCGAAGAAGCAGGTGTGATTCAGAATTACACCACCGTGGTCGATCCACAAAAGATTGGCTTTCAATTAATTTTGTTCTCTCGTATTTGGTTAACTGGGCAAGATGCTGAAACCATCGATACTTTTATCGAAGCCATGAAAGAACTTCCTCAAGTCATGGAGTGCTATATTATTTTGGGTGAGTGCGATGCAATGCTCAAAGTTGTGGTGCCTGACCTAGAAAGTTACCGTAAATTTCAGTCTACTCACTTAACCAAGAAAAATGGCATCACCAGTGTAAAGACTGATTTACCAAGCCAAATCATCAAACAAAGCTTCCAGTTACCGTTAGAAGATTTATAAACAGAAATTGGTCTGCCAAGGAACAACTCAAGCATCAGAAACGACGAGGCTGATACTACAAGCTTGCCAATGTAGTGACGGATTACCTTCACAACCTCGAATGCAAATACTTAGCTATGCGGTATTTCATTATATTTTAAGCAAAGAAAAATAATGATTTGCGGCAATTGAATAGGAAATATCTAGGAGGTCTTTGAGCTCAATTGCTCAAGTAGGAAAACCATTGATTTTTAGGCTCACACTATCAAGACTGAATGAGTTGAATTACTGAGCAGCGAAACGGATTGGCATTTAGAAATTTTTGTTTAAGCAACTAAGCTATGCAAAGAAGATTAACACTCTAACGCTCTGCTCACAAGCATCACAACATGTCATGGAGCGAGTGATATAAGGGCTAAACATCCAAAACCAATGAAGATAGCCCTTGAGTTGTTTATTTGACCAATGGTTTAGGCTGGCTGATTTTCCAAAAAGTCACGATGGATGTGGCTTAGGTCAATAAGTTCATACTTTGCCAAATCAAAAATACGCCAAATGGTGAGGGCATCTTCTTTACTGTCAAATTTAGCAGTTGCTTTATTGGTAAGCTGCCATTGTTTATCCGAAATCCAAATAAAGTATTGGCCCGTCGCCGCATTAAACGCCTGAACTTTTCCATCGGCATTAATCCCTTGTAGCTGCGCACCTTCAGGTAATACAGCTTCTATTTCAGGCAAACCAATTTCAACGAAGTGCTTGATTTGGCGTAAGCCGTATCCTGCAAAAATTTCTTTTTGCTGACCATTTAACTGGTCATATTTTTCTTGAATATCTGAAATCATGGTATGGCCTATATATTTTTTTAACGGTACAGCAATTTAGTAAATAGCGAATTTCACTTCGGCACTTACGTCAATTCAATAATGGACAATTTTTATACCCGATAATTTGAATTTTTATAATGCGACAATAGTTCAAAATGTCGGTCAATTTTACCAATATTTTTTCACATCCTTATTTAACTTTCATGAAGCAGACCACTTTAGGATGCAAAATATGAAATCTAGCCTATAAATTTAAGCAATATTTAGACCACTACGAGCTAAAGTCGTATTTGCAATTGTTACGAATCTTTATGCTGCGCCCGTGGATGGGCTTGATCATAAACTTGTGCCAATCGATCAAAATCCACATGGGTATAAATTTGTGTAGTGGTTAAATTACTATGCCCCAACATTTCTTGTACAGCACGCAAGTCACCACTATTGGACAACATATGGCTAGCGAAGCAATGACGCAATAAGTGTGGATGTAAATCGACATTTACACCTGCACGTTGAGCTTGAAATTTAACTCGATTTTCAATTTGCCTTACCCCGAGTGGATTACCTTTTTGGGTGATAAAAACTTGGGCTTCTGGGACAAAATCACCATGCCATGCAGGATATAATTGCAACCAATGCATCACAGCCTCTTTTGCTTTAGAACCAAAAGGTACAATGCGTGTTTTATTGCCTTTACCCGTAATACGTAACAGTTGGCGATTAAAATCAATATCTCGAATGGTTAAGCCCTGCACTTCAGCCAAACGTAAACCACTTGAATATAGCAACTCCAAAATCGCTTTATCACGTATCCAAAGTTGCCGTTGAGTTTCACTTTCTGGCTCAGGCTGTTCCATGATTTGTTTAATGGTTTCAATATCGACCAATCCAGGTAAAGGACGTGATTGGCGTTTGAGCTGAAAATCATCTGCGGGGTTGAAACTAAGATAATCCCCTTGTTCTGCCCATTTCATAAATTGGCGTATCGAAGATAACATGCGCTGTAAACTACTTGGACTGAGCTGAAACTGTTCCACTTTATGAGCAACAAATTCACGCAGATCTGACTTTTCAACATCATGCAGTGGCAAGTTGCGTATTGTACAAAATTGGAGAAAATCACTGACATCACGCTCATACGCTTGCAATGTATGTTTAGACTGATTTTGAATTTCACGTTCCTTCAACCACATAGTCAGTAGTTGACTCTGATCCATCGTCATCTGTCTTCTCCCATTTCAACATGTGCTTTAGCGTTGCAGTACGTTCACTAAAGCGATTTTACATATCTATTTTATGAAAAGAGTCTAGCAAAGAACCCCTTAGGCTTACCATCAACACGTTGGTAAAAAGCTTGCGTTTCATTAAGCAAATACCCTTCTACACCATCCGCACTGTGTGGATTGACATGGATCAGATCCACTGGGCATTGCTCTTTTAAACTATCCTGTGTGATACGACCAATTTTACTGTGCAATTCTTGAATTTGTTGTTCAGATAATCCTGCTTCTAAATCTAATCCGATCAACAAAGTCGGTGAATCATCTCGAGCTTGATTCAGCATTTGCGCTAAATAAGCAGCTTTTACCACACGCTCTGTGCCGAAAAAAATGCTTAATTGATCAATCATAAACTGCGGATATTCCGCCGGCTGACCAATTAAAACTTCCGTATCTTCCGTAACTTCATAGTTTTCTGAGGGCTGAATATACTGCCCGTTCAGCAAATGTTGAATTTCTTCTGGTACAAAGTCCTTCGTCGCATCAGGTGATTGTGGATTCAATACAAGCCTTGCCCCCATGGTCATTTCAAATAATGCCTTGGTTGGTAGCCGGATATACGACTCCTCTTCAGATATTGCCAACCGCATTTTTTCCAAGGACGTAAAAAATGGGATGACGCAATCATAAGTCTCATCTTCCCATGATTTCAATTGAACACTGTCACCTTCATCCAAGATCAAATCTTCGGCAATACGTGAATCACGTCCCCCTGTTGTTCCCACACAATACACTTTGGCTGCCAATAACTGAGCTAAAAATTCTGGGCGATACGCGGGTTCATGTAAGGCTTTATGAAAAAGTTGCTCTAAGATTTCTTCTTTTATTTCTTCGTTTATTTGTTCCATGTTGATTCCAATCCCATTGAATTATAATTTTTTATTCACTTTTTATTTTGTGAAAAAAGCCCTGAATGAATCAGGGCTTGGAGTTTAACCTTGGAAGTAACTTAAGTCTAAGCGTCCTTCGTAAACTGTTGCGGTTGGTCCGGTCATCCAGACCACACCACCTTCTTGCCACTCAATTTGCAGCTTACCACCTGCCAACTCTATTTCGACCGAATTGGCTAATAAGCCACGACGCATACCTGATACTGCCGCTGCACAAGCACCTGTACCACAGGCCATCGTTTCACCGACACCACGTTCAAATACACGTAAGCGTGCATGTTTCTCATCCACAATTTGCATAAAGCCAGCATTTACTCGCTGTGGAAAACGCTCATGCGATTCGACTTGTGGACCAATTTTAGCAACGTCTGCGGTAATGACATCAGGAACGATCGTCACTGCATGCGGATTACCCATACTCACCACATCAATGGTGAGTTGTTCATTATTCGCCAATGCAATGTCGTATAAGTTTTCAGGCTCTTCCGCAATAAATGGAATTTCATGCGGCAAAAAGCGAGGATAACCCATGTTAACGCGCACCCAACCATTTGCACCTAATTCAGGCTCTACGATACCTGACTTGGTTTGTACTTTGATTTTGGTTTTGCTGGTCAACTTACGTTCATGCACAAAGCGCGCAAAACAACGTACGCCATTACCGCATTGTTCAACTTCAGAACCATCTGCATTAAAAATACGGTATTTAAAATCGACGTTGGGTAAATCTGGTGGTTCTACAATCAAAAGCTGATCAAAACCAATACCAAAATGACGGTCGGCCAAACGCTGAATCGTCACTGTATCTAAATAAGCCCGTTGGCTAATCAGATCGACCACCATAAAGTCATTGCCAAGGCCATGCATTTTGGTAAATTCTAATAACATCTCGAATTTCTCCTTAAGGCAATAAACGTTCACGTTCCCATAATGATTCGATGGTTTCACGCTCACGAATCAAATGAGGCTGATCACCGTCAACCATTACTTCAGCAGCACGTCCGCGGCTGTTGTAGTTTGAGCTCATGACAAAACCATAAGCACCTGCACCCAATACTGCAAGCACGTCATTTTCTTGAATCGCCAACTGACGTTGCTTACCGAGGAAATCACCGGTTTCGCAAATCGCACCAACAACATCCCAGTCTTTCTTTTCTGTATCTGTACGAGGTGTTACTTCCTGAATATCCATCCATGCTTCATATAAAGCGGGACGTATTAAGTCATTCATTGCAGCATCAATAATCGCAAAATTACGATGATTGGTCGGTTTGAGTAAATCAACTTTGGTTAACAACACACCTGCATTTGCAGAAATACTACGCCCCGGTTCCATATACACCTTAAGGCCTAATTTCTCTAAAGCTGGACGCATTGCCTGAGCATATTCTTCAACGGTTGGCGGAACTTCGTCTTTGTACGTTACGCCTAAGCCACCACCGATATCGATATGTTTTAGATGAATACCCATCTCTTTCAGTTGATTGATCATCACAATGACACGATCAAGTGCATCAACAAAAGGCTGAGTTTCAGTCAACTGTGAGCCGATATGACAATCAATCCCGATAATCTCAAGATTTGGCAATGATGCCGCATACGCATAAGTTTCAAAAACGCTGTCTGAAGGAATACCGAATTTATTTTCTTTTAAACCCGTAGAGATATAAGGATGGGTTTTAGCATCCACATCTGGATTTACACGCAATGAAATCGGTGCTTTCTTACCCATTGCAGCAGCAACTTTTTGGATTCGATCCAACTCTGCATGTGATTCAACGTTAAAACATGCAATACCCACGTCCAATGCTTTTTGGATATCGGCTTCAGTTTTACCCAAACCTGAGAATACAATTTTAGAAGCTTCACCACCGGCTTTTAACACACGTGCGAGTTCTCCACCCGTCACGATATCAAAACCAGCGCCCTGCTTGGCAAGTACGTTTAACACCGCAAGATTAGAGTTTGACTTTACCGCAAAACAAATTTGATGGTCGATAAAGCTAAATGCACGATCCATATCTGAATAATGCTTTTCAAAAGTAGCTTTTGAATAAACATAAAGCGGTGTGCCATATTGCTGTGCAAGCTGTTGTAAAGAACATTGCTCTGCATGCAATACCCCATTCGTACGGGTGAAACTCATGAAAGTATCCTTTCTATAAAAGCATTAAGGTGTAGGGTTAGAATTTGAAGATTCCGATTCAGTTGCAACAGGAGCCGCTTGTTTTTCCTGCTTTTGCTGTGCAGGCGTATCTGGATAAATCAGATATTTTGCGCGCTTATCTGCATTTGCATCTGAAGGTAAATGCAATGCACCAGACTGACCACAAGCGGTCAGCAGCACAGCACTTGCTAATACAATAATTTTATAATTCATAAAACGATACATAAACGTACCTAATGAAAAGATTTTTCCGAGTATAACGTGATCAACCCGCGGATAAAAGAAAAGCCCTGTAATTCCAAGTGAGCTTTTTGCCATTCTGCACTAAATTTAAGCAAAATTTGATGGTGCTGTTTTCAATCCTTATTTGTCTTTATTTCTAGCTCGATCAGGCTATTGATTTCACTGAAATAGCATATCAATTTGAATGCTGTTTAATACAAATCGAAACGCTAATAAACAGTCTGTTTTAACTTAAAATAAGTCCATATCCAAATAAAAAAGCTGCCCCCTCAGGAGCAGCTTTTTATGTTTTTACATCAGATCAAAAATGTAAATTAATGGTGCTTTTTCTTATAAAAACCGAAATAGCCAATAATCAAAATGATGAACCAAATTGGGCTCACCATGAGCGCTTTCATGGTATCTGCTTCTAGCGACAAGACATAAATCATGCCGATGAAGAAGATAATCACAAGCCAGCAAGTATATAAGCCACCTGGTAATTTAAAGGTTGATTTCGCATGCAGCTCAGGACGAGTTTTATAGTAAACGATATAGCTCCAGATAATCATGAGCCATACGCAGATAAATAAAATCGTAGAAAGTGTAGTTGCTAAAGTGAAGGCTTCAACCGTGTTCGGTACGAAATACTGTAATGCCGCACCCAACAGTAAACAAACTGCCGAGAAATACAACGCATTTGCCGGAACTGCACGTGAGTTTAGACGGCCAAACGCTTTTGGACCTTGCTCTTCACGAGATAAACCAAACAACATACGTGAAGTCGAGAACACACCACTATTCATCGATGACATAACTGATGACAACACAACCAAGTTCATAATAATCGCAGCAGCAGCAATACCGGCTTGGCTAAACAAGTTCACGAATGGTGAAATGCTTGGGTCAATGGCATTCCATGGCGTAACGGACATCACAATCACAAGTGCCAGCACATAGAAAATAATGATACGAATCGGAATCGAGTTCACAGCTTTAGGCAAGTTGTGTTCTGGATCTTTGGTTTCTGCTGCCGTAGTACCCACGAGTTCTACGCCGACAAAGGCAAAAATGGCGATTTGGAAACCTGCCAAGAAGCCAGTTACTCCTGTTGGGAATAGACCACCATGTGACCATAAATGTGTGAATGATGCGATTTCACCTGTCGATGAGGTAAAACCGGTAAAGATCATCCAAAGACCGACACCAATGAGCACCACGATTGCAATAATCTTAATCAGTGCAAACCAAAACTCTAATTCACCAAAAAGTTTAACCGTAACAAGGTTTAAACCCATGATAAACACAATGGCGGCAACACTGATCATCACCCCTTCTTCGGGCGAGAACGGGTTACCTCCATTAAAGAATTGCAGGTAATAAATGATGGCCGATAAATCAGCAATCCCTATAGTGATCCAGCACAGCCAATAGGTCCAACCCACAAAATAACCTGCCCACGGGCCGATTAAGTCGGTTGCAAAATCGATAAAAGATTTATATTCAAGATTTGATAGTAATAACTCGCCTAATGCACGCATGACGAGGAAAACCATAAAACCAATAATCATATAGATAATAAGGATGGACGGACCAGCTAAACTGATGGTCTTTCCTGACCCCATAAATAAACCTGTACCAATCGCACCACCAATCGCAATCAATTGCAGGTGTCGGTTGGACAGGCTTCGTTTCAAATCGCCGCTATCGGCGTGCGATCCATGACTCTCATTTGACATTATTTAATTCAACTTCGCGTTCCAATTGCGACAAATTAACGTAAAAGTTTCAGAAAATACAAAATTATTTTTCATCATCTATATTTTCGGATTAAGTGACAAAGTTAATTTATTTTTCTTATATATAAAAATCTTAACCTCTATCCCAAATTCAAAGCGACAAACAAAACAACAATTTACTTGTAAAAACTTCAATTCTATGCAAAAAATATTTTCCCAACGATAAAAAATTTATGCCAAAAATCATGGAAGTTTCTAACAATGGCATATCAATTGCTACAGATATCAAAAATGTAGCATTCACTCAGGACCGATAAGAAGAAAGATACTATGCAAGATCTACACACACTCATGAATACACTCAGCGGTTGGGTCTGGGGCCCATACATGTTGGTCCTCATTGTCGGAACAGGTGTATTCCTCACCTTCCGTTTACTATTCTGGCAATTCCGCATGTTGCCTTTAGCATTTAAACAAGTGTTTGGAAGGCATGAACATGCCAAATCACATGAAGGCGATATTTCACATTTTGCCTCACTTATGACTGCTTTATCTGCAACCATCGGTACAGGTAATATCGCAGGCGTTGCAACAGCCTGCGTCCTTGGTGGCCCCGGTGCAGTATTTTGGATGTGGATGACAGCCCTCTTTGGTATGGCAACCAAATATGGTGAAGGCGTACTCGCAGTCAAATATCGCGTAAAAAATGAAAATGGCGAAATGAGCGGCGGTCCAATGTACTACATTGAACGTGGACTGAAGTGGAAATGGCTCGCTGTCATTTTTGCCCTCTTTGGTACTTTAGCCTCTTTCGGCATTGGCAGTTCAGTACAGTCCAATACGGTTGCCCTCGCTGTTGAAAATAGTCTCGGACTTGAAACGTGGATTACAGGTATTGTTATTACTATTCTGTCTGCTTTAGTAATTCTCGGCGGAATTAAATCCATCTCTAAAGCATCCTCTTATATCGTACCTATTATGGCTGTCGGTTATGTATTGGGTGGACTAATCATCATTTTAAATAATCTTGAATTGGTCATTCCTTCTCTCAAATTAATCTTTACCTATGCATTTACTGGCGAAGCTGCGGCAGGTGGTGCGATTGGTGCGGCTATTCGTTATGGTGTTGCCCGTGGTGTTTTCTCTAACGAAGCAGGTATGGGTTCTGCACCTATTGCCGCGGCTGCTGCGAAAACGGATCACCCTGCACGTCAAGGTTTAGTTTCAATGACAGGTACATTTATCGATACGATTATCGTGTGTTCTATCACCGGGATTGTTTTGGTCATGGGCTTTATTATGGCAGGCAACAGTTTTGGCGACCAAACTGGTGCAGTTTTAACTATCAGCGTATTTGATAAATTATTACCGGGTTTTGGCGGCTTGATCGTCACCTTCGGGATTATTTTCTTTGCATACTCAACCATTTTAGGTTGGAGTTACTATGGTGAAAAATGCTGTACTTACTTACTTGGTGAAAAGTTTGTCTTGATTTACCGTTTGATTTACATCGCTTCAGTCTTTGTAGGCTGTGTGGCGACTCTTGATCTTGTGTGGTTATTTGCCGATACCTTTAACGGTTTGATGGCTGTACCAAACTTAATTGCGCTGTTGTTACTTTCTGGTGTTATTGCCAAAGAATCGAAGGACTTTATTGCACGTCGTAAATCAGGTGAACTGTACTAATCCTTTCACGCTACTAAACAAAAAGCCACGTGAATTCACGTGGCTTTTTTATTCGGACTGATAATCGATATTTACTTATTGAATCGTACCGATTTGACCATCATCAAATTTGTCGTTTTTCGTGTTGCTTTCATTGGATTCATCCTTTTGATCTGACTCAGCATCTTCAATAAAGCCTTCGCCAAATTGGTCACCAAACTCATTTTCAGCATATTCAGAATCTACAGCACTGGCTTCCATCAGATCCGCTTCGATTTCTAAGGCAATTTCCAAGGATAAAGAAAAGAACAATACCCCCTGAATTTTCATGTTCCCTTGTTCATCTTCAAGATATTCACTGAGAGTTTTATATGCAGGGCTGCTTTCATCAAAAGGTACGTCAAGGTATAAATCACCTGTATAGCTATCGATCAAAGACTCACCTTCTAGCCCCATACAAGGGAAATACTCGAGATTTTGCAGGTCAAACCAGTGCATAACGTCATTACGTACCGTATTTTTCTCAGGATGTTGATGATCATATTCTTCAAAATGCACAAATAACACATCACGATTTTTTTCACGTGCAATGGCATCGATATGTCGTAATAGTTCAGTCATGTGGTGACCCATTTCAAAAAATATAATGCGCTATTATAAAGTGCTTACTATATAAAAGTGCAGCTATTGAAAATAAAACGACATCAATTGACCTTCAACAGTCATTTCATGCGATAAAAACTTGGTTTTTCGATGTATTCACCGCTATGCTGTGACTCAATTTGAGTTTGTGCACAGTAAATATTATGGCGAAAGCAAAAAGTGTCTATCGATGTGAACAATGTGGTGCTGATCATCCCAAATGGGCCGGTCAATGTACCGAATGTGGTGAATGGAATTCATTAGTCGAAGTCAATATTGCACCCGCCGTTACACACCGTGCACAGCCTAAAATGGGCGGTGGCTATGCAGGTCAAGCCGCTGCTGTGACCACCTTAAATCAAGTTTCTGTTTCGCATGAAACCCGAATGGCAACAGGTATTGGTGAATTTGACCGTGTACTCGGTGGTGGACTGGTCACAGGTTCAGTTGTGCTGATTGGTGGTGACCCCGGCATTGGTAAATCCACTATTTTGCTACAAACCGCAACCTATATGGCGGCGAGTAAAAGTTCTGCCTTATATGTCACAGGTGAGGAATCTTTGTCTCAGGTGGCGCTACGTGCCCAGCGCCTAGATTTGCCGACCGATCAACTTAAAGTCATGGCAGAAACCTGTGTCGAGCGTATTTGCGAAGTATTGGCACATGAACGCCCTGCCGTGGCCATTTTAGATTCGATCCAAACCCTATACACCGAAACACTCCAGTCTGCGCCGGGCGGTGTTTCCCAAATTCGTGAATCGGCTGCACTCCTGACCCGCTTTGCCAAAAATAGTGGCACTGCACTGTTTATTGTCGGTCACGTAACAAAAGAAGGTTCTTTGGCCGGCCCTCGCGTGCTTGAGCACATGGTCGATTGTGTTTTGTATTTTGAAGGTCAGTCTGACTCTCGCTTCCGTATGATTCGTGCGGTGAAAAACCGTTTTGGTGCGGTCAACGAGCTTGGGGTATTTGGCATGACTGATAAAGGTCTGCGTGAAGTATCAAACCCATCCGCTATTTTCCTTAGTCGTTATGATGAAGCCATTCCGGGTTCCATTGTCATGATTAGCCGTGAAGGTACACGCCCACTTTTGGTTGAAGTTCAGGCTTTGGTAGATGATGCGCACGGACAACCTCGGCGCGTGGCCTTAGGTTTAGAACAAAACCGTTTAAACATGCTTTTAGCCGTTATGCACCGTCATGGTGGCGTACAAACCGCAGGACAAGATGTCTATGTCAATGTCGTCGGTGGCTTAAAAATCACGGAAACCGGTTCTGACCTTGCGGTACTTTTAGCCTGTGCCTCTAGCTTAAGAGCTAAAGCCCTGCCACAGCATTTGGCGGTATTTGGCGAAGTCGGACTTTCAGGCGAAATCCGTCCTGTACCCAATGGACAGGAACGACTCAAAGAAGCCATTAAGCATGGTTTTAAAACCATTATTTTACCTCGTGGTAATGCACCGCAAAAACCCATTTCAGGTGTAGAGATTATTTCTGTCGCACGTTTACATGAGGCGTTGAGTCAGGCAATTACGCTGACCGATGAGTCTTAGTCACGTTGATTAGTTTATTTTGAATGAATTTTCAATTTTTTACCGATGTTCTATTGAAATTCAATACAAATGGCGGCATAACTAGATGGCTATTTTAACTTTATATAGATATAGGAAAATTTGATGGAAGTTCGACAGCGTGGTTTGATGACTGCTCTTTTAACAGCAGCCCTTTTGGTAGCGCCGATTGCAGAAGCGAAACGTGCCGGTGGTGGTAAAAGCCATGGTATGAGCCGTCAAGCTGCTCCAACTCAGTCTTATCAGCAACCTCGTCAATCTGCTCCTGTTCAACAGCCTGCAACTGCTGGCGCTCCAGCAAAATCTGGCTCGAATGTGGGCGGAATGGTTGCTGCTGGTGTGGCTGGTGCTGCTATTGGTGCAGTCGCTGCAAATGCGATGGCCGATGACAATAACGGTCAAGCAGCTTCTGAAGCGCAAGCACAACAACAGGAAGAGAAAGGTGGTATTCCAGGCTGGATCTGGATTTTACTTGCCGCTGCTGTTGCCTTCTTCATTTTCCGTAAGATGGGCGCAAAAAAAAAACTAGCCACTAACAATCCGTATGCGCCAAACAGCGGTGCAAACAATGCACCGTTTGGCCAACAAAATGCTGCACCTCGTGCAGGCAATGACAATACGAATATTTTTGGTAATTCTGTAGGCGGTAATTCAGCAGCTTCAAATGCTCCATTTGGTGCAGCTGCAGCAACGAACGCGCCTTTTGGTGCTGCCTATACCAACAGCGGCAATCAATTGCCTGATGGTACAGAGCCAGCAACATTTTTACGTGTTGCACGTCAGCGTTTTAACCACATTCAATCGATGAATACGGCAAGCAACATTTCTGAAATTCAGCGTTACTTAACGCCTGATCTTTACCAGTCTATGTATAACGACATTATGGCGAATAAAGATGAAGACGTTGCTGAGTTT
The DNA here is from genome assembly GCF_013418685.1 of Acinetobacter sp. YH12129. Lineage (NCBI taxonomy): Bacteria > Pseudomonadati > Pseudomonadota > Gammaproteobacteria > Moraxellales > Moraxellaceae > Acinetobacter > Acinetobacter sp. YH12129. The sequence goes on along the minus strand of NZ_VPBP01000004.1, from coordinate 31,675 downwards.
TCTAACTTAAATGCTATGGTGGTCGATTCTGCTAACGAAAATGGTCAATACGTTGTAAGTGTGCGTTTTACAGGTACTGTAAGTGAAGACTTAAATAGCCTGCCACAGCCTTTTGCTGAAGTATGGCATTTTGTTAAACCTGCGGGTTCTGATCAAGACTGGTTAGTTGCAGGCATTCAACAAGAGCAATAATGTAGACACATAAGCATTCTTGCATTCTAAAATAGCGACTTCGGTCGCTATTTTTTCGCCTTTAATTCCCCTCTTTTTAAATCCATTTCTACTCAGCATGCTGAAAAATCAATAATTTTGTGAATACATTATTCTAATTATTAATAATAATTGTTATCATTTAGATTAACTTTAATACAATTCCCAAGCGCTTAAGTATTTTATGAATAGCTCACCACCTGAGGCACTCGTGACACCCCTCACATCTGCGCTGCCTAAAACGCGTAAAGACACCCCCTCTCTATTGACCTATCGATTGATGATTTTCTATCGCTTTGCCCTCGCTTTAGTGGGCGGATATGTTGTAGCGATGCTATCTGCCATCGTAATCGCAGATGTATTTAGCGAAGACCGTGGAAGTGCAGCCATGAGTGCAACTTTAATTTCATTTATCCTGTGGAGCTGTGCATTTATTTGGGTCTTTATGGTGAATAAAACCCTCAAAGCAACTTTAGGCATTGTGATCCCTGCGGTGTGTTTGTATGCCATTTACATGATGATGGGAAGCTAAAATGCGTGTTGATGCAAAAGTAGAGGGGCCTCGCCAGTCCATGTCTTGGCTGCATACATGGGCTAGCCTAATCTTAGGTTGGTTGCTGTATGCTATTTTCCTGACCGGAACCCTGAGCTTCTTTAAAAATGAAATCAATGTTTGGATGACACCTGAGCTGCATCAATCTGTTCCAGCCAGTTCACAAGTCCAACAAACTGAAGTCGCACTGAATTATTTACAGCAAAATCATCCGAATGCAGGTGCTTGGAATATTTTGCTGCCAAATACGCGTCAAAATGCCACCTTAATTACCGTTCGTGAACAAGGTGAAGACCCTCGCGCACGCCGTGGTGGTAAACAAATCTACATTGATAGTGCTACAGGTGAAGTGCTTGAGCCGCGCGATACGCGTGGTGGTAATTTTCTCTATCGTTTCCATTTCGAACTTTATGGTATGCCACGTATGTGGACGCGATGGTTTGTCGGGATAGCGACACTGTTGATGTTAGTTGCCATCATTAGTGGTGTGATTACTCATAAAAAAATCTTTAAAGATTTCTTTACCTTCCGTTCAGGTAAAGGACAACGTTCTTGGCTAGATGCACATAATGCAACCGCAGTATTTGCGCTTCCCTTCCACATCATGATCACCTTTAGTGGCCTGTTGCTGCTGTTATTTACGATCATGCCTTGGGGGATTGAGCGTATTTATGAAAACCGGGGACAATTTTTACAAGAACAAAATCGTGCCCTAGTTCAAGAAAATAAACCTGAAGGACGTGAATCTGCCCAAGGACGCGAAGAACGTGGCGAACGCCCACAGCAAGCCCGTGCCAATTCTGCGCAAAACCAAGGCGAAAATCGTGCTGAGGGCCGTGGTGAAGGTCGAGGAGATCGTCGCTCTAAACGTGAAGAGCAACCTGTCGTTGCTGCGCCGTTGACCAACTTAGCGCCAATCGTGACTGCGGTTCAGACTGAATGGAAAACCAATCCGATTAGTACCGTTAGCATCATTGCACCAAATACAGACCAAGCTAAAATTGAGCTACGTGCCTTACATGGTGAAAGTGTCGCGTATCGAAATGTCTATGCAAGCAAACAATTTGATGGCGTAACTGGCAAAGACCTAACTGATGAAAGTGCCAAGTTAAAGCACCCTTCTGTACCGATGGGTATTTACAATGTAATGACTACGCTGCATGAAGCACGCGGTGTAGATTTAGCACTACGTTGGCTGCTGTTTATTTCAGGGATTGTAGGCACACTGATGGTCGCTACAGGTCTCATTCTGTGGTGTGTAAAACGTGCGCCGCAACAGCAAAAACAAGGCTTTAAATCATTTGGCTACCGCACGGTTGAAGTGACCAATATTGCAGCGATTATTGGTTTGCCGATTGCCTGCGCAGCATTTTTCTATGCCAACCGTTTTATTCCCGCACAACTTGAAAACCGTTCGGAATTAGAAATTCGTAGTTTCTTTATTGTTTGGCTACTAACGCTTATTTATGCGATGTTCCGTACGCATCGTCAAGCGTGGCTAGAACTTTTAGCTTTTGCCACAGCAATTTTTGCCTTACTGCCGATTGTAAACTTCATGACTGGTGGTCAACCGCTTTGGAATACCATGGCAAATGGCCAATGGATGATTGCCTCCTTTGATCTTGCAATGTGGCTTTTGGCTATCTTGTTTGCCTATTCATTTTACAAAGTGAAAAAGCATAAAGGACTGCCTGTTAAAAAAGCGCGTGCCACAAAGGAGGCTGAAGCATGATGTTCTTTCTCCTGATTTGGGCACTGAGTAGCTTAGGTTTTTTTGCCTTGGCATGCAGCATGTCTAAACATCAAAAGCAGTTCTACAGCAAAGAACTAAGTGTGGGCCAAACACGGTTAGCCACGTTAGTCGGCTGGGCGCTATTGATTATTGCCTTGATAATTTGCCTCTCACTTGGCACGCCGAGCAATAACATCAGTTATTGGTTTGGCGCGCTGACCATTGCGGCTTTATTTGTCGGGCTATGTATTAGTTATATCGCTGAATATTTTTGGAAAATTATTGGTGCATTGGTTGTCGTATTTGTATTGTCAGCAGTGTTATTGAAATTTTAATTCATTGGACAACGATCTCTAAACATTCTCCAAACATTGAAAGCTAATTTTCGGATTGGCTTTTTTCATGCCAACCGATTAGGCTATGCCTATTCTGCTCTTTTGGATTACACATGTCTGAACTTTCGATCTCTCCTGCTTTATATAACCGCGCCATGGCAGGAAATAAAGATGCTCAATTTGAACTGGCTGAAATTTATATGCAAAGTGAAAATGATGAGCATGTTGAACTTGCTGAAGAATGGGCACTCAAAGCAGCTCAGTTAGGTCATGTAGAAGCGATGTATTGGCTGGGTGAAGGCTATGCAGTCTATGCCAAAGACATGCTCGAAGAAGATCCTGAAGAATCTAAAACCTATTTTGAGCATGCACACCGCTGGTTAGAACAAGCGGCAAAACATGACCATCCTGCTGCAATTTTAGAACTCGCCAATTTTTACCGCCGTGGTGATGTGGTGGAAAAAGATGTCGCTAAATCCATTGAACTGGTTGAACAATCTGCAAAATTAGGTGAAGTTCAGGCCATGCGTGACTTAGCTTTTATTTATGCCAATGGCTTAGGCATCGACGCTGATGAAGAAAAAGCAGATTTTTGGAATGAAAAAGCCAATGTGGCTGAGCAGTAATCCAATTCTTTTCTAAAAAATAAAGCCCATCTCATGATGGGCTTTTTGCTTTTAACAAAATGGCTCAGCTCGCCACATAGTCATTTACATCCACCGTAATGACTTGTCTGCAAATGCCCTCTGCCCCACGCTGCTGTTCAAATACGTCTGCTGGCATGGCATCAAAACTGTCAAAGAAACTGATTTCTGCTTCGTCAATGTCATACACCAAAGAATGATTCCCCACGCCCTCTAGGGTGTCGTAATAGACAATCACAAACTGATTTTGTTCAAAAGCCTGCTGAATTTGTGCATAGCCAATTGCAGGCAATATAGGCAGTTCCAATTGGTCTGCTTCTGCATAGCTGCGTTTTTCACTGTCTTGCAGCTCAGGATCATGCTCTGTGTAAAACTTTACTTGGAAGCCAAACTTCTTTAACCCAACGGCTAAACCAATGGTTGTTGTGCCATGGTCAGCTTCATAAGCGCAAACTTCGATGAGCTGCTGAATGTCTGCATCTATACCTAAGTGCTGCAGCAACATCCACACTGCATAAATGCCGCCATTGGCTTCTAAATTTGCCAACTCATCAGGTATTTCCATCGACATATATCAAAACTCAAAATTGCTTATGGACGATGATAAACAAATCGCAGCAGTTTTGCCTGCAAGTTTTAATCCAGACCTGATTTCACATGCACAAAAATAATGTCCAAATCTTGTTTGGGCACAAAATTCTTTTCAACCATTTGAAACTGCGTAGCGCTGATTTTCTTCACTTTACCTGCCCAGCAAAAAGAAACCAACTCTCCTGCATCACGCTCGATAGTCAGTTTAAAATCTTGAATAGGCTTTGCCCAATTGGCGCCTGTTTTTAAGATATAGCCCAATGCTTGAAATGGTGCATGCTGTGATTTAGCCTTTCTGAGTCCTGCCTTAAAGTTTTGATCCATACAATAACTTTTATTATATTCATCAGGATATAAAGCCACAGACCCACCCACTAGCGGTGCATATTGATGCTGTACACGTGTGAGCGCATTGGCTTTAAACGTTTGCTTCCAGCTATAAATCACCTGAGATGACCATGAAATTTCTTCACTCAAATCTTTGGGCAATACTTTTTGCAGCGCTGCATTTTTACAGTTTCTAAGCTTTGCCTCAAAAGTTTTATATTCAACATCTTGCCTGCTCCACGGATTCAGCATGTCTTTTTCCGTAAATCCGCATTGCTTAAAACTCTCAGTCATATCAATCGGCGCTGTTTTCTCATCTTTTTGAATAAAAGTGCGTACGTGCATTTCAGGCTGAATCGTTTTTCCATTCACTTGAACTTTAAAACTTTTGAGCAGCTTTTCTGTATTGGCAAAATCAGATTCAAAGAAGTTTTCAACTTTTGGCAACGGAAATAAGACCGTTTCAGTCACATCTTTATTGCTTAAATTTTTGAACTGATAATCGACCTTAATGATTTTTTTACTAATAAACAGGTCTTCACTGAACATTTGAATGTCTTTACTTTTCAGATACTGTACACCGCCTGTTGCCACGTAGCCTGTTGAGTCGTTGGCCGCGACAATAACAGGCCAAAACATCAATAAAGCCATTACGGGTTTAATCATTATTCTTATACTCCTGACCGATTTATGAAATTTAAATATTCGCGACGTAATTTTACAGATCAAAAAACCTATAAGTCAGATATTAAGCATTTTCGGATTGGAACTCACTCTATTTCCAAGTACAATACTGCCCTAGTCGAGGGATGCTGCGACTTTCTTATAGGCACTAAATATAAGATCGCTAGGCTCGACGATTCGGTTGGACACTCGTTCCAATCAACAACGGCATCCGCGAACTGAATGATCAATTGTTTTTATTAAGGAGATCGTGATGAACGCGGTTAATGCTTCATTTACAGATTACAAAGTTGCCGATATTTCACTAGCTGACTACGGCCGTAAAGAAATCAAACTCGCAGAAGCAGAAATGCCAGCCCTAATGGGTCTTCGCAAACGCTATGCAGCGGCTAAACCGCTTGCTGGCGCGAAAATCCTAGGCTGTATCCACATGACTATTCAAACTGCAGTTTTAATTGAAACTCTAGTTGAATTGGGCGCAGAAGTACGCTGGACTTCATGCAACATCTTCTCTACTCAAGACCACGCTGCTGCTGCAATCGCTGCTGCCGGTATTCCTGTATTTGCTTGGAAAGGCGAAACTGAAGAAGAATACATGTGGTGTCTTGAACAGCAAATCAATGTGAACGGTACACCTTGGGATGCCAACATGATTCTGGATGATGGCGGTGACTTAACTGCGCTTGTTCACGAAAAATATCCTGAAGTGATTGCTAAAATCCACGGTATTACAGAAGAAACCACTACAGGTGTTCAACGTCTTTACGAAATGCACCGCGACGGTACTTTAAAAGTTCCAGCGATTAACGTAAATGACTCTGTCACTAAGTCTAAAAACGACAACAAATACGGTTGCCGTCACTCTCTAAATGATGCAATCAAACGTGGTACAGATATGCTTTTATCTGGTCGTCGTGCGCTTGTAATCGGTTATGGTGACGTAGGTAAAGGTTCTGCTCAATCACTTCGTCAAGAAGGCATGATTGTACGTGTCACTGAAGTTGACCCTATCTGTGCAATGCAAGCATGCATGGACGGTTTCGAAGTTGTTGCTCCGTATAAAAATGGCATTCAAACGGGTAAGAAAGAAGACATCAACCTTGATCTTCTTCAAAATACTGACTTGATCGTAACAACAACTGGTAACTACCACGTATGTGACGCTGCAATGCTTGATTCATTAAAAGCTGGCGCTGTAGTTTGTAACATCGGTCATTTCGATACTGAAATCGACACAAACTACTTACGTGGTTATAAGTGGGTTGAAGTTAAGCCACAAGTTCACCAAGTGTATCGTTCAGAAAATGAAAATGATTACCTTATTCTTCTTTCAGAAGGCCGTTTGGTGAACCTTGGTAATGCAACCGGTCACCCTTCACGTATTATGGACGGTTCTTTTGCCAACCAAGTATTGGGTCAAATGCACCTATTCGCTGAAAAATTTGCTGATCTTCCTGAAGATCAAAAACAAGCTGCGATCCGCGTAGAACTTATTCCTAAGAAATTAGACGAAGAAGTTGCTGCTGCAATGGTTGCAGGTTTCGGTGGCGTATTGACGACTTTGACTCAAGAACAAGCGGATTACCTCGGTGTTCAAGTTGAAGGCCCGTTCAAAGCTGAGGCTTATAAATACTAAGTTTTATAAATACCTCTCCCTAACCCTCTCCTGAGCGTGCTTCAAGCACTGCTTTGAAGCTCAGCGCAAGAGAGGGAACTCTTCATTGTGAAAGCAAATTTGTTGTTAACTCCAAATAACTATTACTTTCATAATGGAAGTCCCTTCTCTTGCGCCATATATGGCTCAGGGAGAAGGTTAGGATGAGGGGATTTTTTTAAATAAAAGTATTTATAAAAAAAGGATTTGAACATGTCAAAACAGATTCCTATTTCCTTTGAGTTCTTCCCGACCAAAACTGATGCGGGCGCGGAAAAACTTAAAGTTGTACACCAAGAACTACAATTATTAAATCCTGAATTTTTCTCTGTAACATACGGTGCAGGCGGTTCTACCCGTGAACGTACTTTGTCTACATTGAACGACTTCAACGGTAAAGGCACACCTGTTGCCCCTCACCTTTCTTGTATTGGTGACAGCAAAGAACGTATTGCCGAATTGCTGGATTTGTATAAGTCACAAGGCATTGACCGTATTGTTGCGCTGCGCGGTGACTTGCCGTCTGGTCAAGTGGGCTTGGGCGAATTGCCTTATGCAACAGATCTTGTGCGTTTCATCCGTGAACATACTGGTGATCACTTCAAAATCGAAGTGGCTGCTTACCCAGAAATGCACCCACAAGCGGACAGCTTTGATCTCGACATCAAACGTTTCTGCGACAAAGCCAATGCGGGCGCTAACGCAGCACTCACCCAGTTCTTCTTTAATCCAGATGCCTATTTCTACTTTGTAGAGCGCATTCAAAAAGAAGGCGTGAACATTCCTGTCGCTCCAGGCATTATGCCGATTACCAATGCAAGCAATTTAATTCGTTTTGCTGATGGTACAGGTGCAGAAATTCCTCGCTGGATTCGCAAACAGCTTGCGACTTATGGCGACGACACAGCGTCAATCAAAGCCTTTGGTCATGAAGTGATTGTAAAACTTTGCGAACGCCTGATTGCTGGTGGTGCGCCAAGCTTGCACTTCTATACCATGAATACCACTGACCCTACACGTCAACTTGTGAAAGACCTCGGTCTTGCATAAGACATTTCGACCTTTTTGAGAGTAAAACTTTAATGCCACGTTTTTATATTGAAGCTGATTTAACTGTTGATACGACTGTTGAATTAACGGAAACAGTGTTTCATCACTGGGTAAAAGTTTTACGTGCTCAAGTGGGCGAAACTGCCACTTTGTTCAATGGGCAAGGTGGCGAATACCATGTTGAATTGGTTGAAGTCGCTAAAAAGTCGGCTGCCGTCCAAGTTTTGCAATTCAATCCAAGCAATCGCACACCACATTTTACAGCACTATTGGGTCAAGTGATGAGCAAAGGCGACCGCATGGATTATGCAATTCAAAAAGCGGTGGAACTCGGTGTTTCTGAAATTCAACTACTCACATCCGAACGTTGTGAAATGCGTTTGAAGTACGATCGTGATCAAAAGAAACTCGACCATTGGCAAAGCATTGCTATTGCTGCATGTGAACAATGTGGTCTCAACATTGTCCCTAAAGTACTTGCGCCCCTTTCCCTTGAAAAATGGTTGGAGAGTAATCTACCGACAACCAAGTTGGTACTCGCACCCAATAAAGATGAAGTTGATGTATTAGCAGATGCTGACCCGCACTTTGCCTTACTGATTGGTCCTGAAGGTGGCTTGAGCGAAGCCGAGATCAGCGCAGCAAATGAGAAAGGTTTTGTGAACTGGTGTATCGGTGAACGTGTCCTTCGCACAGAAACTGCACCTGTAGTTGCACTTTCAATTTTAAATTATAAATTTATTTAATTTTTACTCGATGGTTCATCTGAAAGCATCAATGATGGCATCCTTGATATTGCTTTTTATTTGTAACGCAATTACCCTAGAGTCAATAAAAACAAATGATTTGTTACTAAGAATAAACAAATACTCTCAGGAACAATACAAATACAACGATCTAAATTTGGTTAAGGCAGGGTTTTTATATTCATGACGTATAAACAAGATGAATATATCAAGCAGTACAATCATACTGCTCAAATTGCGAACACGATTCGCCATAGCCGCTATTTTTTAGTCAGTATTCTGATTATTTGCTTATATATTTTTTCGATATATCAAATTTTTTATAAATCACCATCTTTATATTTCAATATTTGGTTTATTTTTACCGAAGTTTTTGTCAGTTTATGCTGGCTGATGAGCACCGTTTATTTTAAACCTGAACAATATTCACTGATGATTGCGCATCGTTGGCTACAATTTCAGTGTTTTTCAGTCGGTACGCTTATTGCGAGCGGTATCTTTTTAATTTTTTACTATTTACCTGCGACCAATCAAAGCTTTGAACCGATTCAGGCCTTAACGCTCTCAGCCCTACTCTTGATCGTGACGCAAACCTTTGGTTTGACCTATTTAACGCAAAAACTCAATTATTTTTGTTTAGCCTTTATCCCGTCTATCGTGCCGTATCTGATTGCACAGTTCTTTTTCTTAGATAGTTCAAATCACTTATTTAGCCTGAGTATTAATTTTGGGCTCATTGTGATTCTAATGTGCGCCATGACGTCATATCGGATTCACCGTCGTGTGTCGACCTTACATGCAAAAAACAACCTACTGGTTGATAGTGCCAAGCAACAAGTCAAATGGACTGATGAACTGTGTCAGCAGCTCCAAGATGAAGTCAACAAATCACGTGACATCGAATTACAATTACAACTAGGTAACCAAATCCTTGAACAAAAAGTCAAAGAACGGACCTTCGACATTGAGCAAATGAACAAGGATTTAGAAAACCAACAGGCCAATTTAGTCCTTGCACATGAAATTGCAGGTTTACGTCCTTGGGATTGGAATATCAAGGATCGTAAAATCGTTGTCACCAACTATAAGCAAGAAAAAACCCTTAGACATTCGAAAGAGCATCAGCAACAGTTACAACATGTGATCCATCCTGATGATATCCCTCATTTTAAGTCGGCAATGATTCAACATCTACGTGGATTTAAAGACCGTTATGAGGCCACCTATCGGATTCAAAACAGTCAAGGAAAATGGAGTTGGGTACATGATATTGGACGGGTCATTCAACGCGATCCAGATAATCGTAAGCCATTGCGCATGGTCGGTATTCGACGTGATATCCATCAAGAACGGACATCACAAGAACGTTTAAAACTTGCAGCTAGTGTACTCGAACAAGCCGCTGAAGGAATTTTCATTTTAAATGAAGAGCTGTGCTATATCGAAGTCAATCCGTTTTACGAACAATTAACCGGATTTAACTACGACCAAATTATTGGCAAACATCTTTTTGATATCACAGCGAATTACAAATCAATTCAACGCAGTATGCACTACTCGATCATTAAACAAGTGCTGAAAATTGGTGAATATGATGGTGAATTGCACGAAAAATTTCTTTCAGGTAAAGAACTGACGCTATGGATGCATATTAATGCGATTACCGATGATCAAAATCGCGTCACCCATTATATCGGGATCGTTTCAGACCTGACCGAACGTAAATTGCAAGAACAACGCTTATCATATTTAGAAAACTATGACACCTTAACGGATTTACCGAACCGTTTTTATTACAACTATCAACTGCATCAATATTTAGTTTCGCAGCAAGATTCGATTAAACAGTTGGCTGTCATTCGTTTAAACATCGATCGTTTCCGTCCATTAAATGAATATCTCAGCAACAATGGTGGTGATGAACTGTTACGCCAAGTCGCACAGCGTTTACGTCTAACCAATGCCGAAGCTCTGTTTGTCGCACACTTAAATGGCGATGATTTTGCGATTGTGTATGAAATCTCGCACATCCGCCCTTCAGTACAAGAACATTGTGAACGCATCAATAAAGCTTTTAGCATTCCATTTAATATTTTTGGTCAAGACCATGTCATCACCTTATCGATGGGTGTTGCGTTCTATCCTGAGCATGGCCGTCAGTTGGATTATCTGAATAATTGTGCAGAACAAGCGCTAAGCGAAGCAAAAAATTTGGGCGGCAATACCACACGTTATTATTCCAATGAAAATACCGCATTATTAGAGCAAGGGATCTTCTTGGAACGAGACTTGCGTAAAGCCATTCAAAATAATGAGCTGGTGGTGTATTACCAACCGAAGATCAATTTCCGTGATAAAAATATTTATGGTTTTGAAGCCTTAGTGCGTTGGAATCATCCTGAAAAAGGCTTAATACCACCGGGCTTATTTATTCCTCTAGCAGAACAAACCAGTTTAATTTCGGATATTGGGCGTTTTGTCCTGCAAAAAACCGCGCAGCAAATTCGTTTTTGGAACAATTTGGGTTATCAAAATATTTGTGTATCCGTCAATATTGTCGCGCAGCAACTGCGCCGTGGACAATTGTTAAATGATCTTGATGAAGCGATAGATGCCAATCAGATTGATGGTGCCAGTCTGGAACTGGAAATTACAGAATCTTCTTTGGTCGAAAATCTAGATTCAGTACGTGAACTGTTAAATGAAATCAAAAAACGTAAGATCAATATTTCACTTGATGACTTTGGTACGGGCTATTCTTCTCTATCCTATCTAGCTGATTTTCCAATTGATATCTTAAAAATAGACCGCAGTTTTATCTCTAAAATTGGTGAAAATAAACAATTGGCCATCGTTAGTGCCATGATTGCCATGGGTAAAGCGATGGGCATGACGGTAGTCGCTGAAGGGATTGAAACTGAACAGCAGTTACAGTATCTACAAGACTTAGAATGTGACATTGCTCAAGGCTATTTTTTCTCTAAGCCACTGCCACAAGAAGAGGCAACCGTGTTCCTTGAAAATAATATCTCTTCGCCTGCTTATACTTACTTAATATAAGTCACTATGCCTGAGCTATAAGATTGTCTGAAAAAGACGCGACTTCGACTGTCCCAACTGTGCAACTAATGTTATATTCAAGCGGATAAAGCAAGCATTGCAGCTTTATATTGGATAAACAAAACACAATCGAGATACAGATGGACGATCAATCTTTAAAACAGCAGGCTTTGTATTATCACGAATTTCCAACTCCGGGGAAAATCAGCGTTACACCAAGCAAACAATTGGTCAACCAACACGATTTAGCCCTCGCATACTCGCCAGGTGTCGCTGCACCTTGTTTAGAAATTGAACGCGACCCATCTACTGCTGCACTTTACACAGCGCGCGGTAATCTTGTTGCTGTAGTCAGTAACGGTACAGCCGTACTGGGCTTAGGTAACATTGGTCCTTTAGCGTCAAAACCTGTTATGGAAGGTAAAGGCGTTCTATTCAAAAAATTCGCTGGTGTTGATGTTTTTGACATTGAAATTGCTGAAAACGATCCAGACAAAATCGTAGATATCGTTGCAGCATTGGAACCAACTTTCGGTGGTATCAACCTTGAAGACATCAAGGCCCCAGAGTGTTTCTACATCGAGCAAAAACTTCGTGAACGCATGAATATTCCTGTGTTCCATGATGACCAACACGGTACATCAATCATTGTGGGTTCTGCATTACTGAATGCACTTCAACTCAATGGCAAAAAAATTGAAGAAATCAAAATTGTCGCTTCTGGCGCAGGTGCTGCTGCCCTTTCATGTTTGAACTTACTTTGCGCACTTGGCGTGAAAAAAGAAAACATCGTTGTGGCAGATTCACGCGGTTTATTGACGACTAAACGTGAAGGCTTGGATGAGTCGAAAAAGGCATACGTTCAAGACATCGAAGGCTCTCAGCTTGCTGATGTAATGGAAGGTGCGGACATGTTCCTCGGTCTTTCAGCAGCAGGTATTTTGACCAAAGAAATGGTTAAAGTCATGGCGAAAGATCCGATTATCTTTGCCCTTGCTAACCCAGACCCTGAAATTCTTCCTGAACATGCACATGAAGCACGTCCAGACGTGATTATGGCAACTGGTCGTTCAGACTATCCAAACCAAGTGAACAATGCACTTTGCTTCCCTTATATTTTCCGTGGTGCACTAGATGTTGGCGCAACTACGATTAATGAAGAGATGAAGATTGCTTGTGTACATGCGATTGCTCGCATGGCGCATGTCGAAGCTGATGCTGCATCGTATGGTGAAAAATCTGCTTCATTTGGTCGTGATTACCTGATTCCGCGCCCATTAGATCAACGTTTGATTCTTGAAATTGCACCTGCAATTGCACAAGCAGCGATGGATTCTGGTGTTGCAACTCGTCCGATTCAAGACTTCTCTGCATATCGTCAACGTTTATCTGAATTCGTCTACAACTCTGCGTTTATGATGAAACCAATTTTTGCGCAAGCGAAAACTGATCCGAAACGCATTGCATATGCTGAAGGTGAAGATTTACGTGTACTTCGCGCGGTGCAAATTGCTGTTGATGAAGGTTTAGCAAAACCAATTCTTGTCGGTCGTCCTGCAGTCATTGAAGCGAACATCAAGAAATTAGGTCTACGTCTTGAAGACGGCGTGAACATCACTATCGTCGATCAAGAGAAAAACCCTGATTACGATAAGTTTGCTGACGATTACTACAGCATCATGCAACGTAAAGGTGTAACACCTGAATACGCTCAGCGTGAAGCACGTCGTCGCTCTACCCTGATCGCTGCAATGCTGGTTCGTCATGGTGTGGCTGACGGTATGCTATGTGGTACTTATTCTAGCTATGACATTCACTTAGACTTCGTCAGCAATGTGATTGGGCTAAAAGAAGGCCGCAATAACTTCTTTACGCTGAATGCATTGATGCTTGAAGATCGTAACTTGTTTATTGCCGATACTTACATTAACCGTAACCCAACAGCTGAACAACTTGCTGAAATGACCATTTTAGCGGCTGAAGAAGTCCGCCGTTTTGGTATTACGCCGCGTGTAGCATTGCTTTCTCACTCAAGTTTCGGTTCTGACCAAAATGATCCTAGCGCTCAAAAAATGCGTAAGGTTTATGATATTTTGTCAGAAATTGCACCTGAACTTGAGGTTGAAGGTGAAATGCATGGTGATGCCGCATTGGATGAAAATATTCGTCATTTCGCATACCCGAACTCACGTTTTAAAGGTTCTGCGAACTTGCTGATTATGCCTAATCTGGATGCAGCGAACATTTCGTTCAACTTGTTGAAATCAACTTCAGGTAGTAACGTGACGATTGGCCCAATTCTTTTGGGTGCTGCAAAACCCGTTCATATTTTAACGCCAACAGCGACAACTCGCCGTTTAGTGAATATGACTGCATTGACTGTTGCAGAGATTCAAGAAAACGAAAAATTAGCACTCTAATTTAGTTGACCTGAACACACTTTGTGACTTGAGAAAACCTCTGTTCTGTAGCATGATTGCTCTAAGAATAGAGGTTTTTTCATGCAAGTTTATTTAGTAGGCGGTGCAGTTCGAGATCACTTGCTCGGGCACCCCTATCACGAAAAAGATTATGTCGTTGTCGGTGCAACGCCGGAACAATTACTTGCTCAAGGTTATCAACCTGTGGGTAAAGATTTCCCTGTTTTTCTTCATCCAGAGACCAAAGACGAATATGCCTTAGCCCGTACAGAACGTAAGTCTGGACATGGGTATCATGGCTTTGAATTTTATACCGACGTCAATGTCACACTCGAACAAGATCTCATTCGACGTGACCTCACGATCAATGCGATTGCCATGGATGATGCTGGCCAAATTTATGATCCCTACCATGGTCAACAAGATTTAGAGCGACGCATCCTTCGCCATGTGTCTGATGCCTTCGTCGAAGATCCTTTGCGAGTTCTGCGGATTGCACGTTTTGCAGCACGTTATAAAGCTTTAGGTTTTAAAGTGGCTGAAGAAACACTTGCGCTGATGCAAGAGCTTGCCAAATCTGGCGAGCTTGAAGCCCTCACACCTGAACGCGTATGGAAGGAAACATCCCGTGCATTAATGGAAGACCATGCAGATGAATATTTTGAAGTCTTAAGAGCCTGTGGCGCTTTAAAAGTCTTATTCCCTGAAATTGATGCGTTATACGGTATTCCACAGCGTCCTGAATATCATCCTGAAATAGACTGTGGTATTCATACCATGATGTCATTGCAGCAAGCCTGTCGTGCCAATTATTCTTTGGATGTTCGTTTTGCTGTACTGGTACACGACTTGGGCAAAGCACTCACTCCAGTAGATGAGTTACCACGCCATATCATGCATGAAGAACGTGGGGTAAAACCGGTTACCGAAGTCTGTGACCGTATGCGTGTACCCACCAATACCAAGCAATTGGCCATTTCAGTATGTAAAGAGCATTTAAAATGCCATC
The DNA here is from genome assembly GCF_013418685.1 of Acinetobacter sp. YH12129. Classification (NCBI taxonomy): domain Bacteria; kingdom Pseudomonadati; phylum Pseudomonadota; class Gammaproteobacteria; order Moraxellales; family Moraxellaceae; genus Acinetobacter; species Acinetobacter sp. YH12129. The sequence goes on along the minus strand of NZ_VPBP01000004.1, from coordinate 16,660 downwards.
AAGCCTTGAGTTTAAAACCGGGGACATTATGGCGTCTGTTACAACGTATGGATGTACTACGCCGTCCTGAACGCGTAGAGGCCTTTGTACAAGCCTGTGAATGTGATTCACGTGGTCGCTTAGGTTTAGAGGATCGTGCCTATCCGCAAGCTCAATACGTTTTAGATGCCATGCAGGTGGTTCGTAATATTAAGGCTGCCGATCTTCCACCTGATGTATCAGGGCCGGATATTGGTGAAATGCTGATTGAACGACGTATCCAAGCCATTGCAGAACTAAAAACCAGTCAATATGCAGTTGAAGCATAATTAGAGCACCTTCGGGTGCTTTTTTAATTTACCTTTTCTATATTTTCCTTTTCTATATTTTTAAAACTTTAACTTTTGCAATATTTCACCTTGCCCTTTCAGATATAGATAAGCTTTGAAAAATATCTGCATTCACATCAAGGCTCATTCATCTATGCTCTAAGGAAAACAAACCATCGAGCTGACAATATGCATCCCCAAATTCGTCCACTACACCTCCCAAAAGATCTCCTCGACATTCATCAACTCACACTCCAATTGGGTTATGAAATACCACCAGAGCGACTCCAACAGCATTGGCAGTTGATTCATTTGGATAAGCATTATCAAACCTTGGTGATGATGGCTGATGACCGCGTCATTGGTTATGCAGGTTTTATCCAACAATACAGTTGGGAGTTTGAGGAAGGATTTATTCGGATTCAGGCTTTTGTCATTGATGCCAGTTATCGCGGTCAAGGTTTAGGGCGACGCTTCATGCAAGCCATTGAGCAAAGCGCTCGGCGACAAGGTCTAAAACGTATTTTACTCAACAGTGGTAATCGTCCTGAACGCTATGCCGCACATGCTTTTTATCAAAATTTAGGGTTTGAAGCCTATAGTTTGGGTTTTACTAAACATTTAAATTGATCGGCCAATTTTACCATCAGCCGATCAAGACATTTTTTAAGAAATATCAGCTGGGAAACTAATGACTTTTTCAAGTTTTAACTGATTCGTTGCCACCATTAGCAATCGATCAATGCCTAAGGCTATACCTGCACACTCACTCATATACGGTAATGCAGCAAGCAAATATTCATCAATCGGCATCACATGCAAGCCAAGTTTAGCGCGCTCTGCATTATCCGCCTCAAAACGACGGCGTAAAACGTCTGCATCAATCAGTTCATCATAAGCATTTGCTAACTCTAAACCTTCGATATATAGCTCAAATCGTGCTGCAACCAATTCACCATCTTCGTCCACACGGGTTTTCGCCAAAGAAGCCATTTCCGGTGGAAAATCTGTAAGGAACACTGGCGTATCAAAACCGAGGCTCGGCTCAACATAATGCGAGAACAATAAATCGATATAGCCTAAACGGTCTTCACCCAGATCTAAGCTTAGCCCCACACGACGACAGCAATCTTTCAGATCTTGTAAAGAAGCTTGTAACGGGTTCAAATCCAAACGATCCATAAAGGCATGCTTATAGCTCAAAATAGTTGGACGAACTTCACCAAAGCGCTGTTTCAAAGTTTCATTCAATAAGTCCGTCACTTCAAACATCAAGTCTTTTAAGCTAAAACCCGGACGGTACCATTCCAACATGGTGAATTCACTGTTGTGTTTACGTCCATGTTCATCATCACGGAAAACTTTACAGATTTGGTAAATAGATCCACTGCCACTTGCCAACAGACGTTTCATGGCAAATTCAGGTGAAGTTTGCAAATAATGCGTTTGCTTTTGACCATTCACATGGCGCTGAGCCTGTACCGATGCTAAATGCACATCGGTGACACCCGCTTGAGAAAGCACAGGTGTTTCCACTTCTAGTACATCACGTGCCGCAAAAAACTGGCGAATTTGAGCATACATCGTGGCACGTGCACGAAGTGCAGTGAGTTCACAACTCGGCTGAAAGTTCATTTGACTCATGCTGCTGGGCCTCCATGCGCAGCCCATTCACGGCGTAAAGGATAGGTTTTACGTAAATAATCAAAGGCTTTTTGATCCACCTTGCCGTCTTTTAGGCAAGCACGTAAGTTAGCATCATCACGAGCGATATCATAAATATCTTTTAAATAACGCTGTAATACCGTCTTAAAGTCAGCACCAGTAAAATACTGCTCACAGACGGGCAACTGACTTTCAAAAGCTTTATTTATCAGTTGATTGAAAGTTTGACAGAATGCTTCATAGATCATCTGTGTGCCACGTGCTTTACCTTCCAAGCTATAGCCCGCAATATGTGGTGTCACCACGTAAATTAAATCTAACAACGCTGCTGAAATCTCTGGCTCATGTTCAAAAACGTCTAAGACCACTTTACGCTGAGTCTGTTGAATATCGGCAATTAAGGCAGCTTCTTCGACCACTGGCCCACGCGCGGAATTAATCAAAATCGCTGAAGGCTTCATAGCAGCAAGCGCAGTAGCATTAATTAAATGATAGGTTGGATATTCACCCTCTTTGGTCAGTGGCACATGAGTACTAATCGCATCTGCATTTTTTAACAGTTCTGCAAATTCAACTTGTTTCACCTGATCAGATTGCACAAATGGATCATAGCCAATGACATTCCAACCTAATAATTCTGCCATGACAGCCAAACGTGAACCGACATTACCTAAACCAACGATACCCAAGGTAAATTGTTCATTTGCATTCAATAATTCAGGTTTAACGTACAGCAATGCCGTAATCACATATTCAGCAACCGCTTGTGCATTACAACCTGCGGCATTTGACCAAGCAATGCCCTGCTTTTCTAGAGCGGTAATATCTAAATGATCTGTTCCAATCGTAGCACTACCGACAAATTTGAGTGCGGTCTGTTGAATTAACTCTGCATTTACCTGAGTCACCGATCGCACCAATAATGCATCGGCATCTTTGACATCCTCATGGGTCAATGTTCGACCTGACGCTTGCTTTATTTCACCAAATTCGGCAAAAAAATACTCAGTAAATGCCAGATTTTCATCTGCAACGATTTTCATAGTTCATCTCATAGTTCCACTATGAACATGATAACGCGTTGATCAAGCCATGACTATTCTTCTGCACATAAGGCATAGCGCCTATACTCTATGAGCTAGATGATTGAAAATTATATTATCTGCAATAATCTGAGTGCTGATCTTCAATTAAAGACAAGGCCGCCTGCCAAGCCACTTGAATAATGGGCTCGGCCATCGGATTTTCAAACTGCTGCAACGTATGTTCACAAACCTTCGGACTCGGATAATGCAATGTAGCACTCGACAACGCTTTTACTTGAATTTGACAAGCCCGTTCTAAAAAGTAAATTTCATGAAATGCCCGTGCCACACTATCTCCAGTCGCAAGCAAGCCGTGATTGCGTAAAATCATGCAGCGATAATGTCCCATATCTTGTACCAGTCTTTCACGCTCTTCAGTTGAAAAGGCAATACCCTCATATTCATGATAAGCAATGTTCTGATAGAACTTTAACGCATGTTGTGAGATTGGCAATAATCCATGTTCCTGTGCAGAAACTGCCACGCCATCTGCAGTATGCGTATGAATCACACAATTAATATTTGCACGCGCATGATGTAAGGCCGAATGAATTACAAAGCCGGCGACATTCACCATCTTCCCTGCATCATAAGTTTCAATAATTTTTCCTTCATGATCAATTTTGACCAAATCAGAAGCTGTCATTTTGTCAAAGGTCACACCATAACGATTAATCAAAAAATGCTCCGGTTCATGACTTAAACGCAGGCTGATATGAGTATCAATTAAGTCGGTCATTTTATAATAAGCCACTAAGCGATACAGTGCCGCCAATTGACAACGCGCTTGCCATTCCAGTTCATGAATAAGCTCTGGTTTTTGCATGGATGAATTCCTTTTCTAAATCGATTGATCTTGTTTTCTGTTTATTGTGAATAATTAATAGCATGTCATATCCATGCTGTATATCAGCTTCGCCTGTCGAAAAAATAATTCAAAAATTTTAGGCAAAAAAAACCCCAATGTAAAACATTGGGGTTTTTTGAATATGGCGGAAGCGGTGAGATTCGAACTCACGGAGGACTCGCGCCCTCATCTGTTTTCAATTTATTAACACTTACACTTTACTGGGCTTTATTAACATTCAGTAATCCATACATTCCTTAAAAAAAACAAGGCATAAAACACTTGCAAGGCATTTAGCTAAAGTCGAAACCCACAGAAACAACAAAGCGACTACTATTAAGTTAGTAGCCGCTTTTACACCCATTCTTTCTTATGATGAGTGGGAAGCAATTGCTATGCCTCAACAACAGCAGTTACTTAAGGAAACTAGACATGATTAAATTTTTCGATAATTATTTAATTCTTCCAGTTAATAAAGAATTAATAATCAGTCTAAGTACCATCCACCACCCATACACTGTGGCTATTGATGATGAGTGTCCATCATCTAATAATCCATGAGCAACTTGGTTTCTTAAATTAAATCCTAAAGCCTCAGTAAATATACATTTTATTTCAAAAAGCAAATCCTCACCAAATACTTCATTTGCTTCAGGTAAAGCCATTAACGTACTTAATCCATTTTCATTTTCAATTCCCTGTTTATCAGTATTTCTTGTATGTGCGCCAACTTTTAAAAGTTCATTTCGTACAATATTCTCTAATTGAGGGCATAATAAATGAATTGCTGTTCCAAATTCTTCTTCGAAGCCAAACCACAGCGCATTACCTGTTAACTCAGCTCTCCCATCTGGTACGAGCGGTGATTGCTCACAAATAGCAATTAGTAAGTCTTTTGTAAATCGATGTTCTAAACATAGTTGTCGTAATGCAGGGATGATACTACCTTGTACTTTTAGTTGAACATCGGTAGTAAAATGCTGATACATTTTACTATGCAATAAAAGTTCATTTTCCGGATGATCTAGGCTGACTTCATTATTAAGCGCTGGAATGCGTGCAATAGTTCTCCCATCTGCACTCATTTGAGATTTTACAAATATACTTTCAAAGACACTCATTCCAATTAATTCTTTTGAAATAGTTTTTAGATTCTGATAATTAGCACCACTAAAACCACAGAAATAAACTAAAGCCTGCTGAGGGTTTTGTTTACCTGCCACATGAGCAATTGATGATTCAACTAATGGTGAAATATCATATTTTTCAGTTTCAAATGTGACCATTTCATCAAGCGTAGCCTGTCCCGATGTAATTTTTTTTGTTTTTATATTTTGGATCTTTTCTTCTACTTGAAAATTAGTCCTAAATTTCAAAGGTATGTCTCTATAAGCTTGAATTGCATTTTCGTAAAATGAATTGGCAACCTGATATACGCTGAATTATCAGGAGACTTTCCCTTGGGAGATTCTAGGCAGCCAACTTATAAAAGTCTTCGGCCATTTGATTTGGTGTCTTAAAACCCAAACCCTTTTGAATTCTTCGATGATTATAAAATAACTCAATGTATTTTATAATATCTGCTTTGGCTTCTTCTCTGGTTTGATAGTTGTAATGATGCACTAACTCATTTTTCAGTATTCCCCAAAAGCTTTCAATCGGTGCATTATCGTAACAGTCTCCGCGCTTGCTCATTGAACCTTGAAAACCATATTGCTCAAGTATATTTCGATATTCATGGCTGCAATATTGACTTCCTCTGTCTGAATGCACAATCAGTTCTTTGGTTGGTTTTTGATTGTGAATAGCCATATTTAGCGCATTACAAACAAGCTGTGTTGTCATGCGCTCATTTAAGCTATAGCCAACCACTTGCTTCGTGTAAAGGTCTTTTACCGCTGCTAAATACAGCCATCCTTCAACAGTCCATATGTACCTAATATCACTTGACCATGCTTGATTTGGTCTAGTCATTGAGAATTGTTGCTCCAGCAGGTTTTCATAGATCGCTCGATTATGGTCACTATTCGTAGTCCTTTTAAAACGCTTGTGTCGCTTACAATACAGGTGGTTCAGCGCTTTTATCTGACGTATAGCGTACATACTCATTTTTATACCCTGAGCTTGTAAGTATTTGGTTAATCGAATATAACCATAGCTCTGCCTGGTCTCCTCATGGGCTATTTTCACCAATATCGTCTGTTGATTTCGTTGAATCGTTCTTTTGCTCACGCCTCTCTTGAGCCAATCATAAAAACATGAAACTGAAACATGAAGTAATCGAGCCATTAAGGTAATTGGAAAAGAATATCTTTTTTGTTTCATATAGGCGTACCTTACTGACTTTCTTTGGCAAAGTACGCTGCTGCCTTTTTTAAAAATTCACGTTCCATTTCAGCTATTTTGAGCTGTTGTTTGAGTTTTTTATTTTCTTCGAGTAGAGCGTTTAGATCAGGTGAATACTGTTTTGTACCTGCTAAAGTTCCAGCCTTTGCTTTGGTATTCCAATTTGAAAGAGTTTGCATTGAAATGCTAAGTTGTCTAGCTGTTTCCGAGACATTGCCTTGATTGGCTTCAATTAATTTGATGGCTTCAGCTTTAAATTCTGTGGTGTAAGTCTTGTGTTTCTTGCTCATGGTAAACTCCTGATGAGTGTGTTTAGTTTACCAAGTTAAAACCTCCTGTTTTTTCAGCACACATCAACCATATTACTATCAGAAATTCTTAAATCAGCTTCTAATTCAAAAGTCTCTGCAATTTCAACCAAAGACTTAACCCAATCATTTTCTAAATTACACTTTTTATATTTTTTTGATGCTAATTGATAATAATCTCTAGCCTTAAGATAATCTTTTTGTACTTTGAATGTAGTTGCTCTATTAAATAATGATTCAGCAACTTCTTGAGCAAAATCATTATCAATTTTCATTTTATGCATCAAATCTGCTATCCAAAAATTCATATATTTTAAATTTGAATATTCAGAAAGAAATGCTGAAAATAATTTTGCTTTAATACTTTCTAAACGCTCATGATCTTTGAGTTGTAGACTTAATTGTATTGCTCGTGACAAATAATTATTTACACCTTTATGCCAAGACTCTTCATCAATTTTACATTGAAGATATAAGTCTATTGTAATCCTTGCATGTTCAGGGTTACGTGGTCTATGCAGCAACCAAAGTAAATCAGCAAGCCTAGCTTTCAAAAATGGCTCAGTAGCAACCCTCAGAAGGCTTTCAAAAGTTACCAAATCATCTACAGTAAAATCATCGGGGATAGTTGATCTCTGACCAGTTTGAAAGTTTTCTATATAAGCCTTGTAAGGTTCATTTATACTATTTACAAGAGACATGGATGTAGCTTTGGCTAATAACCCAAAAATCTGGGCACTATCTGTTTTGTCTCGTGCTTTTAATTCTTGTTCTTTATGACGCAAACTATTAGATATTTCAAAATAAATATCATACATTTCGTTTGAAGAAATATATTCCCATTCAGCTTCTAAAAACAACTGCGCTACATTTTCCATTTTCCCCTCCGAAATACTTTACTTGATAATGAGTGTAATTTTTAAATTTTATTTTGAGAATTAAATTCAATATTAGTGCTTATTATTTGCTTACGCCAATCAATCCCCAGAAACAACAAAGCCCTGAAAATATCAGGGCTAAGTCATGTGAATTTGGCGGAAGCGGTGAGATTCGAACTCACGGAGGACTCGCGCCCTCGTCGGTTTTCAAGACCGGTGCATTAAACCGCTCTGCCACGCTTCCATGGCCGCTATCATATAAATAAAAATTCAGATTGGCAAATTATTTTGCCTCATTTTGAACACTTGGCGAATCGTTCATACAAAATTTAGGCGATTGTAAAATTTTGGCTTCGAGCTGAAAAATAGAAGCTCAATCAAAATTTATTGAATTGAGGTCAAGGCTAATTGCATTACCTCAATTTACGCACATAAAAAAACCCTGATGCTAAAAACATCAGGGTTTTTGAATTTGGCGGAAGCGGTGAGATTCGAACTCACGGAGGACTCGCGCCCTCGTCGGTTTTCAAGACCGGTGCATTAAACCGCTCTGCCACGCTTCCATGGCCGCCATCATATAAATAAATTTCAGCAATGGCAAATTATTTTGTAAAAAACACGTCCAATTGAACAAAATAAGAGCAGTTTGTTATTTTTCAGTACTTTCGCCCATTTCATAACGAATTGAATTGATATACCAACATTTTTTTCCCAGTGGGGTCAGGACTTCGACCTCATCATCCACTTGCTTGGACAGGAGTGCTCGAGCCATAGGTGAATCAATTGAGATATGCTGTGGATGATGATCATAAATTTCATCTACCCCCACGATCCTTAACGTTTTTTGTTCGCCTTCATCATTTTCAATATCGACCCACGCCCCAAAATAGACTTTCCCTTTTTGTTCGGGTGAGTAATCGATAATACGAAGCTCTTCCAAACGTTTTCCCAAATAGCGTACACGTCGGTCAATTTTGCGTAACAATTGCTTATTATATTGATAATCCGCGTTTTCCGAACGGTCGCCAAGACTGGCCGCCCAGTTCACTTTTTTGGTAATTTCAGGTCGTTCTTCATGCCATAAATGTTGAAGTTCAGCGACCAATAAATCGTGTCCACCACGGGTAATTAAGTTAGATTTCATGATGATTTTTCGGCCTTGAGCAAGCGCTGATTTTTACAAAACATGCCTATTTTATCCTCCATTTCTACACAGGCAAAGTATATAAAATTTATTCGTAAACAAAATCAATTATTTATGTTACATATTTTAATATTTTTTCGTACAAAATTTGACAAGTATTTTTTTGCTTATTATTATGCGCACATCTTTTAGGCTTGTTTAATTTTTATCCAGTGTAGATTTTCTACACATTTCCCGAAAACCCCTAGTCATTTTTGAATGACGTCATGACTGCCCAACCCTTATTGAATTTATCAAACTTGAAAAAGTCTGAGGCGTGTTTGCCTTTGCTTTTTAGGGCATAAATTACTTGTAGCGGAGACAACATGCACAGTAGTTCAACTTCTGGGTCGAGGCTTTGCCTTAACTCTTTTAACTCTCTCCCATTTAAAGCGCTTGCACTCAGTACTGTCTTAATTCCTTTTCACAGTATTAATGCCAGCAAAACAGCTCATCAATATGATGCTGTCGTCAACAGTAATAAACTCACTGTTGTTGCCGTTGCCAATCCTGACATTGTTTTTCAGGATGGTAAACATCGACATGGTTTTGGTTACGACCTTGCACGTAACTATGCAGAAAGTTTAAATGTCCAATTAGATTTTAAAACAGTGAATGACAATGCCACTGCTTTAAAAATGGTTGCCAAAGGTCAAGCCAATTTTGCTATGACCACTGCCGAAATGAGTACCATTGAAGCCAAGCATTTGACGTCATTTTCAGCCAGTTGTGGTGATACCGTTTCTTTAAAAAAGAATGGTTTAAACAGCAACTTAAACTGGGTATTTAAAAATGCAGATGATCCACTCAGCCAAACCGCGAGTGGCTTTATTTGCCGTGCCAAACAAAATGGCGCAATTGGACAGTTGGCATCATTCTACAACCGTAATGTGGTCAAACAAGATTCTTGGAATGTGATTCAACGTGATTTAAGTAAACGTATGCCGATCTATAAGGCAAGTTTTAAAAACACGGCCAAGCAATACGACCTAGACTGGCATTTATTGGCAGCAATTGGTTATCAAGAGTCTTACCTCAAACCTGACTCGGTATCCCCAACGGGTGTTCGTGGCATTATGATGCTGACCAACAGTACAGCAAAAGCCATGGGTGTGAGCAACCGTACAGATGCGACTCAAAGCATTCAAGGTGGTGCAAAGTACTATGACCAAATGCTAAACCGTTATAGTAACATTCCGTACCCTGATCGTAATTGGTATGCCTTAGTGGCTTATAACATGGGTCCTGGTGCTGTAAGTCAGATTCAAAAGCGCATCCAATCTCAGGGTAAAAACCCAAATAAGTGGGTGAATTTATATGCTTATCTAGACCGTAACAAGGCCAGCAATGGTCGTTATCGTCAAGCTGTGCAATATGTCACGCGTATTCGTGCGTATTTGGAACATATTAAAACCACACCACAACTGGTGAATATCTAATATGCGTCCACCTAACATTTACATGTGAGCGCACAAAAAAAGCTTACCTTCGGGTAAGCTTTTTTCGTTTTAAACTTAAGCAGTTTGCTCAAGTACTTTTTTGAACAAATCTTTTTGCTCAGTACTTGGTTTTGCTGTTTGCAATGCCATCAATTGTGACATATCACCTTGTACTTTTATTTTGCCCGTCATAAACGCTTGCATCGCTGCAGCCATATCAAACTCAAGGAATACTTTACGTAAAGTTTCAGCATCCATGTTCAACGTTGTTTTCGCGTTTGAAGATAAACCTTTTTTAATTGCACCACCATCTAATGACAATTCAGTATTGCCTGCAGCGTCAGCAACCACAAGGTTAATTGCAAGATTAGCCAATGCAGGTGGTAAGTTTAAATCACCAGCTTGAGCTGTCAGAGTTTCTACAGTTGAAAACCAATCATCAGTTAAAAAAGCAGGCATGATCTTTCCTCAATTTATTTTGTTCGTGTGTGTTGCCGTTCCGGACAACATCAGTGCAAGCATATTTTGCTTGAGGCTTGTTATAGCATGATCATTTGCGAAAAGGCTAAAGTTTTTTGTACGCACCGTTCAATATTTAACTGTTTAACAACAAAATAAGAAAAATCATAAGCATAAAAAAGGCATTCCGTAGAATGCCTTTTGCGTGATGAAGTTTTCGGCTTAATCTGCCATAAAACCTAAGTTCACCATATTAATGCGTTTGCTTTCAGGCTCACCTTCTTCAGTTGAACAACTTTCGCTATTTTTGAAGTCAAATTCGCGTTGTTCATCCAAGGCTTCAAAGTCGAATAACTCACGGTCTGCCAGTTGTGAAGGCGATACATTTTGCAATGCGCCAAAAATACTGTGTAAACGTTTTGGAAATTCTTTATCCCAAGTACGCAGCATGTCATTTAGCATCGCACGTTGTAAGTTTTCCTGTGAACCACACAAGTTACATGGGATAATTGGGAACTTACGCATTTCTGCATACTTGATAATGTCTTTTTCTTCCACATAAGCCAGTGGACGAATCAAAATGTTCTTTTTATCAGAAGACAATAATTTCGGTGGCATGGCTTTTAAGCTACCGCCATGGAACAAGTTCAAGAAGAACGTCGCCAAAATATCATCACGATGATGACCTAAAGCCACTTTCGTCGCCCCAATTTCTTGAGCAAAGCCGTATAACGAACCCCGACGTAAACGTGAGCATACTGCACAATACGTTTTACCTTCTGGGGTTAAACGTTTAGTAATGCTGTAGGTATCTTTTTCTAAGATGTAATACGGAATTTTGTTTTCTTCTAAATAACGTGGCAATACTTCTTCAGGGAAACCCGGTTGTTTTTGGTCAAGGTTGACCGCAACCACATCAAAATTAATCGGTGCGATACGCTTAAACTGCAACAAAATGTCGAGCAAGGTATAACTGTCTTTACCGCCTGAAATACAGACCATCACCTTGTCGCCCTCTTCGATCATTTTAAAATCACGAATGGCATGACCGACCTGACGGCGTAGCTTTTTCAATAAACGATAATACGCAGAGCTAGTTGGTAGTTCTGGTTTGAAATTAAATCCTTGTTCGGACTCAACTGGCGAGAACATAGACGAGTTAAACCTAAAAAAAAATACCGCGCAATTTTATCCGATTCGCAGACTTCTCGCATCAAAAGAATGTAATTTCCGAAAAAACTAAAAATACTGTCATGATCACGTCATCCTCAGCGCATTATTTTATACGGTCGAGTTCATTTTTTAGGCGAAACGCTTATCTTTTGGACTTTTCCACAGTTGTCCACAAAAGCTGTGGATAACTTTGTGGATTTTAAATGACTTGACAAGGTGAGCTGCCCTTATTTTAAGGCTTCTATTTAAATTGATCATTTTTTGATCAATTTATTATCCCTTACTTATCAATGCTTTAGATGTGTCAAGTTATGCTCATTAAAAAAAAAATAAATATTTTTTTTGATTATTGAATCATCAAAATGACTTGATTTTTACAAAGTAAAGAAGAAATCAGCCCTCGAAGCCTTTTCATCTGATTTTTTTTTGATAAACTCTATTTTAACTGTTTGGGGGCAGAATTTTTTTCTTCACAATAAAATGAAAAACAATACTTGGACTTTGGGGCTGTTATTAAGTGGAAGTGTGGCTATCAGTTTAGCTGCACCGAGCATTTTTGCCGGCCAAACGATCTATCAATTACGTGAAAGTAACGGCACAACGCTACTAACCAATAAACAAGGCCGCTATAGCAATCTGAAAGTCGAGAAAAAAACCTACTATCCGGACAGTAATATCCATAGTTATAGTAACTGGGGCTCAAATGAAGCGTCTGTGTTACCAAGTTATAGCCGTAATAAAAATGCCTTTGACAATATTATTAAACAAGCCGCGGCCCAGCATGGTGTATCCGAAGGTCTAATCAAAGCGGTGATGCATACCGAATCAGGTTTTAACACCAATGCACGCTCGCCTGTCGGTGCGCAAGGTTTAATGCAACTCATGCCTGCTACTGCACGTCGCTTCAATGTATCAAATGCCTATGATCCACATCAGAACATTATGGCTGGTGCGCGCTATTTATCTTGGCTGCTGAAACGTTTTAATGGTAACACCTCACTTGCCTTAGCAGGTTATAACGCAGGTGAAGGCAATGTCGCAAAATATGGTGGCATCCCTCCTTTTCGTGAAACTCAAGACTATGTCCGCCGTGTCACTAGCCGCTACAGCAACCTATATGCTGGTAGTTTAAGTGTCTCGGGTTCGAGTAGTTCAAATAGCACTTCAAATAGTGGTCGGATTATTGCCAGTTCGGACAATTATCATGCCGCTGCCCCTACTGTAGCCAAGTCTCCAGCACGTCAAATTATTCAAACGGACAATGGTAGTTTTACCGATGCACCTTCAGGTTCATTTGCGACAGCAAATGCTTCTGCCTCAGCGCGCATTTATTTCAATGAATAAAATCACTGATTTTGTAAAATTGCATCTGTTTTACTAATTTTTCCTTGAAATTTTAAGACTTTCACCTCATATTGAGTTTAATGATTTTTATTTGTAAATCAGATCATTTTTCTATAATAAGAGGATTTACCCAATGATGCGGATTGGTTTGTTCTTGCTGACCAACCTCGCGGTACTGGTTGTAGCTGGCATAATCTTGTCACTCTTCGGTGTCGGTAGTTACCACGGTGCAGGCGGCTTAAACTTAGGCAACTTGCTCGTTATCTGTTTTGTGTTCGGTATGGTGGGTTCGATGATCTCACTATTCATGTCAAAATGGATGGCGAAAAAAACCACGGGTACAGAGCTGATTGACCCTAATGCACCACGTAGCCAAGCTGAAGCATGGTTACTCAACGAAGTTGCGCAACTAGCACAACGTTCTGGTATCAAAATGCCAGAAGTGGGTATTTTCCCATCGTACCAGTCAAATGCCTTTGCAACAGGCTGGAACAAAAATGATGCTTTAGTGGCGGTTTCTACCGGTCTACTGGAGCGTATGAACAAAGATGAACTCCGTGCCGTACTCGCTCACGAAATTGGTCACGTAGCCAATGGTGACATGGTGACCCTTGCTTTGGTGCAAGGTGTAGTCAACGCCTTTGTCATGTTCTTTGCACGTGTAGCAGGTGACTTTATCGACCGTAATGTCTTCGGTCGTGAAGATGGTGAAGCACCGGGTATCGCATATTTCGTCATTACGATTGTATTAGATATTGTCTTTGGTATCGCAGCGTCTGCCATTGTGATGTGGTTCTCTCGCTACCGTGAATACCGTGCCGATGAAGCTGGTGCGCGTCTAGCAGGTAAACAAGCGATGATTTCTGCCCTATTACGTTTACAAGCAGAATCTGAAATGCCAGATCAAATGCCAAAAGAAATGAAAGCCTTTGCTATTTCTGCGGGTCAAGAACAAGGTTTCAGCTTAGCTGCATTGTTCCAAACACACCCAACGATTGAACAACGTGTTGCGGCTTTACAACAATTAGATTGCCCATAATCGAGCATCTAATGTATGTCGTAAAAAAGCCTCCCTATGGAGGCTTTTTTAAGTCTAATTTTTTCCGAACATTTACTGTCTTATCAATAATCTTTCAGTTGAACGATCTTTCAATTGAATAGCCTCTCATTGATCGCGCTCAAGCAACAAGGCATTTCTATCTACAATACTCCATTAGCCTTTAACCATTGCCAAAGCAATGAACCACCCATATAAATTGCAAAGATAAAGACTAATAAGAAAATCATCCCGAATATATCTGGGATATGGATCCATATCCATGCAACCACAGGGTTGCGCCAAAAAGCAGATTGCTGTTGTTTCTGTTCTAATTTTTCATGTAAAAACGGATGTACCACATGTTGATCTGTACTGATTTGATATTCTTCACGAATGTGCGTATGTACAACATCTAAAGCTTTACGGCTCGGTCGAATAAACACATCAAAGATCGTCCCTGCAACAGGAATAAACCCCACGACAGCATCTATAACTGCGAGTTTCATCACACCATTTAATTTGGCTTGTGGTACGCCAATCTGTTTGGCTTTATAGACGGCATAACAGGTCAAGACAAATCCTGCGATATCACCAGCTACGGGAATGGTACTCAACGCTGCGTCCGCACCTACCCCTTGTCGAGTAAATGGAATCCGAACCACGGAGTCCATCATATTGGCAAACTTTGCGAGATCGCGTTCAAGACGAATGACTTCTTGCTTTGACATTTTTTGTTTTAATGGTTCAGTCATGTTTTATCCAATAAAAACCGTGTAAATCACTGAGATTAAAACATATTAGAAGTCTTCAATCTGTAGCAAAATGCTAATCTCTATAAATTGAGCAATTGTGAAGCAATCATCAAATACACCACCACGCCTGTCGCATCACAAATCGAGGTCACCAAGGGTGCAGATGCACTTGCAGGATCGAGCTTCAACTTATTGAGTACAAAGGGCAAACTCATGCCAATTAAACAACCGAGCAATACGATACCCATCATACTTAAAGCCAAGACCAAAGCGACGGTTGCATCACCACGGTAGTAGCCTAAAATCGATACAGCAATGGCCATGGTTCCACCGAGGCAAAGCGCGACGAGCGTCTCCCGACCCAATAAATAAAACCAATCACGAATTTTTACATCCCCAGTGGCAAGCGCTCGCACCATTAAGGTTGCAGACTGTGAACCTGCATTGCCTCCACTTCCGACCAATAAGGGTAAGAAAAAAACCAAGACGATATGTGCGGCAATGATGTCTTCATAATATGAAATGCCTAATCCGGACAATAAGCTGCCAAAGACCAATATCACCAACCAGAACACCCGCTTTTGATACAACTTTAAAATCGGTGCTTTATTAATGCTCATACCTGGTTCGGTACTCACCGCACTGGCTTTTAAAAAGTCTTCAGTGGTTTCAGCCTGTACCACATCCATCGCATCATCATAGGTGACAATCCCCATCAAACGCTGGGCATGATCCACAATCGGCAAGGCCATAAAATCATATTCTGCCAATTTTCGAGCAATACTTTCTTGGTCTTCATCTATCCAGCCGGTCACCACATCTTTGGTCATCACCTGTTGAATCCGTGCATCACGATCGGCCTGCAAAATTTGCCGCAGTGAAATCACCCCTTCTAATTGAGACTGATCATTGGTGACATAAATTAAATACAGGGTTTCACGGTCATGCGGTTCATGGCGTAAGGCCTCTATAGCTTGTTGCATGGTAAAGTCAGCAGGCATACTGACATAGTCTGAACTCATGATTGCACCTGCAGACTCTTCTGCATATGCAGATAACGCCTTTAGATGCTCTTGGGTATCTTGATCAAGTTGTTGATAAATCCGATCTTGTTCTGCATCAGTTAAACTTTTATATAAGTCCGTTGCATCATCAGAATGCATATCATCAAATAGTTCAATTTGTAGACGCAGTGGATAACGTGAAATCAGCTGTCGCTGTGACTCAAAAGGGAAAAACTCAAATACCAAGCCTTGATGGTCTAAACCTGAAAGTAACTCGATTTGATCTTCGATTGGAAATTGCTGAATTAAACGAGCCTGATCAGCGTAGTTCAGAGGCTGTAAAGCGAAAACTGCTGCTGCATAATTTTGTTGTTGCAGCAAAGCTGAAATTTCACGCTGTCTTTGTATTAAATCCGCCATTCAACTCACTCTTATTTTAATCTTTCTATGTAGTGCACATTTTGAAGGATAAACTGAAGAGTTTCAAATCTCTTCAATATGTTCTCGGTGAACGTTGTTTGCGAAAATTCGCTGTGAAAATTCCCTGCCGAAAGTTTGATGACATAAATTTGGCGATATAAAAAAAGCCACCGCGATTTACTCAAGCTTGAACGGCGGCTTTTACTAGAGCGATACGCTGTGCGTGAATTATTTCTAAGTTTCAGACACCGGTTTGATTTTAAAAATAGAGCGGACCATCACATATAGCTAAATACCAAATAAATCATTACAGTAATCTTTAAATAATTTATCAATATCTTTAACTCTAAACTTAGTTCGAATCGCCTTGACTCGTGACCACATATTTTCTATTGGATTTAAATCTGGAC